>NZ_JAYMDY010000004.1:0-290414 GCF_037027245.1 Pseudoalteromonas sp. CH_XMU1449-3 | reverse complement strand
TAATTGATTACCATCATCTTCAAGGATATCTGGTAAACGCTTTTTGAGTGACGTAATACCTTCAGGCAGCTTAACACCGTATTCTGCACCTAAACCACGAGCTCTGTTCGACACCTGTGTTCGCTGTTTTATATACCCTTTGCGAAGCTTAAGTAATGATGCAAGGTCTTGTTGGCTAATTGATTTTACCGCAACAGAATAAATATTTGGGCGTTTAAGTGCCTCATAAATTGCCAAAGCATCATTTGCATCGTTTTTATTACCTGCTCGGTACTTGGCAACTATGTGAGGAGGGAGTAACTTAACTTTGTGTCCTTGTCCTTCAAATTTACGACCGTAATAGTGAGCGCTGCCACAAGCTTCCATACATATAAGTGCTTCTGGATGGTTAACAATAAACGAAAGCATCTTGTGTTCAGTCATTTTCTCATTCGACTTCAAAACACCGAACTTATTAAAGAAAGCGACTTGAAATACTGTTTTGGCTAAATCAATCGTTATAGTGCTAGACTGTGTCATGGTATGGGCTCCTTTTTGTTTGTCACTTTCACCTTAGTCGATTTTGATAAAGGTGGGGAGTCCATACCATTGAGTTGCGAGTTTCGAGATGCGAGATGCGAGATGCGAGATGCGAGATGCGAAATGCGAGATGCGAAATGCGAGATGCGAGATGCGAGATGCGAGATGCGAGATGCGAGATGCGAGTCAGGATTTTAGAGCCTATACAGTTTCACAAGCAGCGGCGTCTTTTCGCCGCGACTATTTAAAAACAAACACGCGAAACAAGTTTCACGCCTACTTTAGAAAACATTAGGCACTAGGATTTAGGCTCTGGTACGCGATGTAAAATCTTTGCTACTTGTTCGGCGTTAAAACGCCTCCTACAAGCTTTACCCTCGAAACTGGCTAACTTTACTCTTTTAACGCGCTAAAGCACGACCTACAAACGCGCTAAACAAATTTCACGCCTTCGAGTGCCCTTGTAGGTCGCCATTTATGACGACAAAAACCATGGAAATTTTCACGTAGGAACGGCTTCAGCCGTGAACCTGAGATGTTCGGCGTTAAAACGCCTCCTACAAGCTTTACCCTCGAAACTGGCTAACTTTACCCTTTTAACGCGCTAAAGCACGACCTACATTATATCGCGCGAAACAAGTTTCACGCCTACGAGTGCCCATGTAGGTCGTCATTTATGGCGACAAAAACCGTGGAAATTTTCACGTAGGAACGGCTTCAGCCGTGAACCTCAGATGTTCGGCGTTAAAACGCCTCCTACAAGCTTTACCCTCGAAACTGGCTAACTTTACCCTTTTAACGCGCTAAAGCACGACCTACAAACTTGTATCTCGCTAACTTTACTCTTGCAGCTCGCTACTCTCTCAACGCTTATAAAGCGCTTCAATTGTTGCTGAATCAAGCGAATAGGCATTAATCATATAACCTGCTAACGCACCTGATGCGTTTTCTGGTAATTCAAGTTTTTGTGATAACGCATGTAGTGTAAATTGATATCTGTGAGCGCCATGTCCCTCCGGTGGGCAAGCGCCGCCAAAGCCTTTGAAACCATAATCATTTGTGATCTGCACACTGCCTTTTGGCATTGCGTTCTTCTCTGCACTGCCTGCACCGCTTGCTAAACTTGATACCGACTTAGGGATATTCACAACTTGCCAATGCCACCAGCCACTCCCTGTAGGCGCGTCTGGATCATAAACGGTCAATGCGAATGCTTCAGTTCCTTTAGGTGCATTTTGCCAAGCAAGTTGTGGAGAAAGGTTATCGCCATTACAACCAAACCCTTTAAACTCTTGCGCACTCCCCATAAAGTCACCATGGGCAATGTCTTTGCTTGTTAGAGTAAATGTTTCAGCGAATGTGGTGCCAGATAAACATAGCAAAAATAACGGTGTAGCAATTTTCAATGTTGATGATTTCATAATATTCTCCGATTAATAAGAATAATCATAATACCTAGCAAAGACAGATCAAATTAGTACCAAAACTGTCAATTATTAGCCTGCTTCGCTCATTATTGTTTTACGAAGGGCTGTTGGAGTCGTATTAAACAAAAGTTTAAACTTATCGGTGAATCTAGATTGCGACGAAAAACCACATTGCTGTGCAATGCTGCCAATAGACTGTGAGCTACTTTGAATCAAGTGTAGTCCATGGCTTAAACGCGCGTTATCTTTAATTAACTGAAAACTACTGTCTTCTGCGGTTAGCTTTCTTCTGAGTGTCGATTCGCTCATCGCTAACGTCGTTGCAATACTGCTTGCATCCCAATCACGCGTTAAATCACTCGCGATAATAGTATGTACTTTGTGAGTCAGTGTTGGTGGCTCAATAATTGAACCTAAGTCTTTGAAGCCCTGTGAAAATAACACTTGCAGCAGCTCTTGTCTTCTTATTGGCCATAATTGTGGTGGTGTTACTGCAGCCCATTCAATGAATTGTTTCAGGGTCATTTTAAACAGTGAATCGACTTGCCCAGTAATAAACTTTTTCTTTGCGCCGGCTCGATATTTCAAACACTCAAAGTCGGTGTAATCAAATTCAATCAATACGCAATATAGCCAAAGTTTCGCGGAATGTTACGCATCGCAACCTGTGGTGTATTTGCCATAAAGACAAAATCACCTGCATTGCAGTTAACTTCTTCTGTATCTATTAGCGTTTTGCTGCCAGATAATACAACGACAAGTAATGGGTTTGCGATAGGCACATTTACAATATGTTGTTCATCATTAGCGCAGTAAATCGAAAACGGTAAAGACGGATGTCGCTTTACAGTGCTTAAACCTATCTCTATCAATTCATTCATAATTTACAGTGTTTTTTATTGGACTCGAAGGAACGGATTGGACCGTGATTCTGAGTTATTCGGCGTTAAAACGCCTCCTACAAACAAACTTTTTCGATTATTCCTGTCTTATTTAATATAGGTTGTGCCCATTGATAATAATCAGAAGTACCTTCATCCCATGGCCATAAACCTTTTGTTGTTGGCCATACCATTTGAAGCATCTTAAAATTACTTCCATTATGTAACCACAGGCCATAACCTAAGTATTCTTTATAATGTGAACTATCTACATAGATGAAAGTCACATCGAAGCCTTCAAGAAAATCACTATAAAATTTGCCTACTTCAAAAACCTCACCTTTAAGTAATCTATCTTTGTAGTTATTAATCATTGAGTGAGCCAATGAATTATCTAAACCTAGAATGATTAAGTCCGGTTTCTTCTGTTTTTTATTAATACCAATTGAGTAAGTAAATTCAGGCGCATCCTCCCCTTCCATAACTTTCAATACATGGCATCCAAAGTGTTCAATGTTGTTTAAAGCAACCTGATCTTGTTCGTTCATGATAACCTTTGATTTAAGTAATTTTTTTACGGTCGAAAATAAACTATAAAATTTAAACATTATTTGTAAAAAGCAGGCAATTTCTTTGCTCTAAAGTTTTTAGCGTATATCCACCATTTAACTCCTACATCATCAATTAATTGATAAAAGTTAAAATTTGTTTCTAGGTAATTCTCATTTAGGTAGCTTGATACAAGCTCATTTGCGATAACAATTTTAATAGGCCCAACTAAACTAAATGCTAAACTTAAAGAATCAACATCTAAAAACTCTACTTCTATTTCCCCGTTGTCTCTAGTACCAATATCACCATTAAACTTTATTTTTAAGGAACCAGAAGCTTGTTCTGTTGGTACATTAATTTTTTCAACTGTTGCCTGCCCATGCAACCTTGCGAGGTAAGCATTTAATTCATCTAAATCCATTTGTGCAATAACCTTTAAATTTATACCTTACGCACTAAAGCACCACCTACAAACGCGCGAAACAAGTTTCACGCCTACGTTAGAAAACATTAGGTACTAGGGTTTAGGATCTAGGACGCGATGTAAAATCGCTTCTACTTGTTCGGCGTTGAAACGCCTCCTACAAACTTGTAACTCGCTAACTTTACCCTTGTATGTCGCTAACTTTAACCCAATTAAACAAGCATATTGTTTAACATCATTCCTGGCATTAAAAATACCATTGCAAAAGAGAATGAGCCGGTGAGTGCAACTGCAAGACAGCAAAATGCCGTTTGCATTAAAAAGACGTTGGGTTTACCAGAGGCACTTTTTTGAAATGACACATAGGCAAGTAACAGATTTTCTCTAATTTTTTGAAGGTAAGAACGCACGACTCTGATGATAGGCAAGCTGTACATTGCTAAAAACGCAAATACAACTTCTATTCCACCAAAATGAAATAACAGTGCAATCTCAGGTGAGAACCAACCAACAATAGCTATCAAGCACCAAAATGCAGCTTTTTGGTATTTATTTAGTTCGTGCCATTTGATCATCGTCTTCCTTGTATTTCCAATTATATTTAAATTAAGTGAGCAGCTGATTTATCTAATTTAGTTATATACGCTTTAAGCTCTGCAAGCTTAAGTTTTTCGCCTTGGTGAGCATTCATCGCTTTTGCAAAGTAGCTATTGGCTTGATGCTGATCACCTTCATGCTCATAAATGAGTCCAATGCGCAAATAAGTAAAAGCAAGATTATTAGGACCTAATTCTGTTTGCAGCGTTTTAGCGCTATCAAGCTCAAGAATTCTTGCTAGTGCATTTAACGCATAAAGCGCACTATCGCTCGAACCTTTGATGTACTGAGAATGAGCAAGTTCAAGCTCTTTTTTAAGAAACTCAGCTGTAATTTCATTTGCGTTAGTAGGTACTGCTAACGAGACTAAAGCAGCTAAGGTTAAAACTTTAAACATGTTAAACCTCCTTTTAAAATGTGTTTTACAGATTAATCAAACTCGACCAACTGGTCAAACTTTAATCTCGCATCTCGCTAAACTCTCTTTTAACGCGCTAAAGCACGACCTACATAGTATCGCGCGAAACAAGTTTCACGCCTACGAAAGAAAACATTAGGCGCTAGGATTCAGGCTATGGGACGCGATGTAAAATCGCTGCTACTTGTTCGGCGTTGAAACGTCTCCTACAAACTTGTAACTCGCTAACTTTACTCTTGTATCTCGCTAACTTTACCCTCGAATCTCGCAAACTATACTCTCTTATCTCGCTAAACTCTCTTTTAACGCGCTAAAGCACGACCTACATAATATCGCGCGAAACAAGTTTCACGCCTACGAAAGAAAACATTAGGCACTAGGATCTAGGCTCTGGGACGCGATGTAAAATCGCTGCTACTTGTTCGGCGTTGAAACGCCTCCTACAAACTTGAAACTCGCTAACTTTACTCTCGTATCTCGCTAACTTTACTCTCGTACCTCACTAACTTTACTCTCGTACCTCACTAACTTTACTCTCGTACCTCACTAACTTTACTCTCGTACCTCACTAACTTTACTCTCGTACCTCACTAACTTTACTCTCGTACCTCACTAACTTTACTCTCGTATCTCGCTAACTTTACTCTTTAATCAGGCTTAATCGCGACCAAAACCTATCTGCTTTTTGCCATTTAATCCTTTTTTATGCCATTCGGCTTGCTCTTCGCAGAATATTTGCGCGTCTAATTCCTTACTTGGCTCTTCATTTAAACTGCCTGCAGGTACAAGTAGATATTTACTGTCTTGTGATTCAAATGGCAGCGCTGAGCCACAGGTTTTACAAAACGCTCTAGACAATGCACGTCCAGGGTAATTAAACCGCGTGATGTGATGTTGACCTTTAATCCATTCGATAGCATCAGGCGAGGTAAACAAGTTTGCAGCATGGGCAGTGCCAGTTAGTTTGCGGCATTGTTCGCAATGGCAGAAGAAAAAACGCCTAAAGTTATCAGCAACTTTATAACTCACTTCGCCGCAGCAGCATCCACCAGTAAGTAGTCTAGTCATATCTATCTCCTTATTCGCTAAGCTAAAAATTTATTCCCTAAACGATGCGCTATTTAATAATTTTTGGCAATAAAAAAGGCCATGTTGCGTTTACAACATGGCCTTTTTGCATTGACACAACTTAGAAATCTAAGTTTGATAAAACTTCATCATCAACGTTATTAGACAAGGTCACTTTAAGTTTAGGGGTACGAGCCATTTCACGTTTAATCGCAAAATTAGCTTCTTCGTTACGCGCCCAACTACGACGAGCAATACCGTTGTTTACATCAAATAATAGCATAGATTTCAAACGACGCTCGGCAGCTTCACTACCATCTAGTAGCATACCAAAACCACCGTTGATCACTTCGCCCCAGCCTACACCGCCACCATTGTGAATAGATACCCAAGTAGCACCACGGAAACCATCACCAATTACATTGTGAATCGCCATGTCTGCTGTGAAGCGGCTACCATCATAGATGTTTGATGTTTCACGGAAAGGTGAATCAGTGCCACTTACATCATGGTGGTCACGCCCAAGTACAACCGGACCAATTTCTCCACGATTAATGGCATCATTAAAGGCTTTAGCGATTTCAGCGCGGCCTTGTGCGTCTGCATAAAGAATACGAGCTTGCGAACCAACAACAAGTTTGTTTTGCTTCGCATCTTTGATCCAGGTGATGTTGTCTTGCATTTGCTGTTGGATCTCTTCAGGCGAGTCCGCCATGATTTTATTTAAAACGTCTGCAGCAATCGCATCTGTTTTATCAAGATCTTCAGGTTTACCTGACGTACATACCCAGCGGAACGGGCCAAAACCGTAGTCAAAACACATTGGGCCAAGAATATCTTGTACGTATGATGGGTATTTAAAATCAATACCGTTTTCAGCCATTACATCGCCACCAGCGCGTGATGCTTCTAGCAAGAACGCATTACCATAATCAAAGAAGTAAGTACCTTTTGCCGTGTGCTTGTTTACAGCATCGGCGTGGCGCTTAAGCGTCGCTTGTACTTTTTCTTTAAATACTTCTGGCTCTTCACGAATTAAACGATTTGACTCTTCATAGCTGATATCAACCGGGTAGTAACCGCCTGACCATGGGTTATGAAGTGAAGTTTGGTCTGAACCTAAGTGAATGAAAATATCTTCTGCTAAGAAGTTTTCCCATACATCAACCACGTTACCGATAAAGGCAATTGAAACCACTTCTTCATTTTGCTGAGCCGTACGTACACGCTCAACAAGCTCTGGCATGTTATCGATTAGCTCATCAACCCAACCTTGTTGATGACGCTTAATAGCTGCCTTAGGGTTAACCTCAGCACACACGGTAATACAGTTAGCAATGTTACCCGCTTTAGGCTGCGCACCACTCATACCGCCTAAACCAGCAGTTAAGAAGATCTTACCTTTTGGTGATTCGCCTTTTTCGAGCACTTTACGGAACGCATTCATTACGGTAATAGTTGTACCGTGAACAATACCTTGTGGGCCAATGTACATAAATGAACCCGCAGTCATTTGACCGTATTGAGTTACACCTAGTGCATTGAATTTTTCCCAGTCATCCGGCTTTGAATAGTTCGGGATCATCATACCGTTAGTCACAACCACGCGCGGTGCTTCTACTGATGATGGGAATAACCCCATAGGGTGACCAGAATACATATGAAGCGTTTGATCTTCTTCCATTTCGCTTAAGTACTTCATAGTTAATAAGTACTGCGCCCAGTTTTGGAATACCGCACCGTTACCACCGTAAGTGATTAGCTCTTCAGGATGCTGTGCTACGGCAGGGTCAAGGTTATTGTCGATCATTAACATGATAGCGGCAGCTTGTTCGCATTTAGCCGGGTAATCGCTGATTGAGCGCGCTTTAAGCTCATAGTTAGGCTTAAAGCGATACATGTAAATACGGCCAAATTGCTTAAGCTCAGCGGCAAATTCAGCGGCTAATTCTTTGTGCCATTCTTTAGGGAAATAACGCAATGCGTTACGAATAGCTAATTGCTTTTCGTCAGCCGATAAAATGTCTTTACGTTTTGGAGCTCGGTTTGCATCACTTGGATACGGTTTTGGCTCTGGCAATACGCTTGGGATACCTTGCTTAATTTGTTCTTGAAAAGTCATTATTTGCTCCCTTAGTTAACTTTAAACGCTTGCGATTTAACAAGTTCTACCATGGCATCAATATCTGGCTTAAGTAAGCGGTCTTCTTCTAGCTTGGCAACTTTGCTGCGAATTAGCGCAAAGTTTTCTTCAATGATGTCTGAACACTTGTTAGGACGTCTAAATTCGATTGCTTGTGCTGCATACATCAGCTCAATAGCAAAGATTTTATCAAGGTTACCTAAAATCTGGTTTAACTTACGACCAGAGATACTACCCATAGATACGTGATCTTCTTGACCCATTGATGTTGGTACGCTGTCTGCTGATGGCGGGAAACACAATGATTTATTTTCTGTTACCAGTGCCGCAGTCACATATTGCGGGATCATCATGCCTGAGTTTAAGCCACCCGATGTCGTTAACAAGCGAGGTAAGCCGTGTAAGCCCTCAAGCAATAAGTAACAACGACGATCAGCAATGTTACCAAGCTCTGCCGCTGCGATTGATGCGTAATCTAAAACCATAGCAAGTGGTTGGCCGTGGAAACCACCACCCGAAATAGCTTCTTCTTCGCTAATCACAATTGGGTTATCTGTAACAGAGTTCATTTCTGTTTCAGCAAGCTCTTTTAAGTGGTAATACGCGTTACGTGATGCACCATGGACTTGTGGAATACAACGTAATGAGTAAGGGTCTTGAACACGGTCACAATCAGTGTGTGAAGCCATGTTTTCAGAGCCTGCAAAAAAGCTACGCATGCGCGCTGCAACTTCAACGTTACCTTTAAAAGCACGAATTGCGTGTAACTCTTCACGGAACGGCGATTCGCTACCTTGCATACCTTCAATACTCATAGCACCTGCTACATCAGCAAGGTCTAATAAGTAACGCATTTTAGTAAGCGCAGTAATGGCATGCGATAAAATAAACTGAGTACCGTTAATTAATGCTAGGCCTTCTTTAGCGTGTAAATCTAAAGGCGCTAAACCGTGCTCTTTTAATACGTCTGCTGCTGGCTTGATTGTGTCGTTTACCCAAAATTCACCTTCACCTAAAAGAGGTAAGAATAAGTGCGATAATGGTGCTAAGTCACCCGATGCGCCAACTGAGCCTTGCTCCGGTACAACAGGGATAATATCAAGTTCAATAAACTTAAGCATACGCTCAACAACGGTTAAACGAATACCTGAAAAACCTTGGCTTAATGCATGTACTTTGGTGATTAGCATCAGCTTTGAAATAGGTTTAGCGATTGGCTCACCCACACCAACAGCGTGTGTGATCAATAAGTTCTTTTGTAATAGGTTAGTTTCTTCTGGAGAAATTTGTGTATCACACAATGGACCAAAGCCCGTATTGATACCATAAATGGCTTTATCTGAGGCAGCCATTTTGTCTACGTTTTGGCGGCTTTTATTAATTTTATCAATTGCTTCTTGGCAAAGCTCTGCCTGTAACGTACCGGCTGCAATAGCATTAACGCTGTCTAACGTTAATTGGTCAACACCATACTTAAATGTCATTTATAACTCCTAAAGAACAGGATTAAGTTTTATTTAGATGGAGTCTAGCTTGCTCTAGTTGTTTTACAAATGCATAATTATCGTTATTCATTCCAGATTTATCGAACTAAAAGAAGAGCTATGCAAGTTCATGACGTAGACCTGCGCTTATTGCGCGTTTTTGTAGCAATTGTTGAGTGTGGCGGGCTTTCAGCCGCAGAGTCACGTTTGAATATTGGCCGCTCCACCATCAGTGCGCATTTATCAGATTTAGAGGTAAGGCTTGGTATTAAATTATGTAAACGTGGCCGCAGTGGTTTTGAAATTACAGACGCTGGCGCCATCACTTATCAGGCATCGATAGAATTGCTTCAGCAATGCGAAGCCTTTGCTAATACGGTAGCCAGCTCTAAAAACGAGTTATCGGGACGTTTAAGTATTGCCATGATAGATACCATGGTCAGCGACCCACGCTGTGCCATTCCCCGCGCGATAGCAAGATTAAAAGGCAAAGGTAAAAACATTCAGTTTGATATTAATGTGTGCGAGGCACGAGAGGTAGAAACCGCAGTAGCCAATGGCCGCTCGTTGGTGGGAATTGGTGTTAGCCGCCATCATATTCGCGGATTAAATTACACCGCCCTACATAACGAAACTAACTTTTTGTACTGCGCAGTCGGTCACCCATTATTTGAGTGTGAAGACAAACAAATAGATGAGCTCATTAAAGAAGCCGAAGTCATTACCAGTAACTACATGCGCGATAAAGAAAGCCGAAACGACGGTTTAAACTATCAAAACAGTGCTGTTGCTTATCACGATGAAGGTATTGCACATTTGATTTTATCAGGTGAGTTTATTGGTTATTTACCCGATCACTACGCACAGTTCTGGGTTGATAAAGGTATTTTTAAAGCTATTCAACCGAGTAAATATCACTACGATATTCCTGTGGTATTGATCACCTCAAAAACAAATGCCAGTTCGCCTTTAGCAAATGCCATGATTGATGAAATTAAGCGTTGTTACTCGGTCTAGTGTTTTTGTTTGAAGCTTTTTGCTCATTTATAAGCACGAGACTAAACGCGATCATGGCAAGGTTTGTAGTTACAGGATTAAACGCTTCGACTAACAGTGCGGGCTGCAAAACAGCAACAAACAGCATTAGCCCAACTAAAGCAGCTATATTGAGAATATTGATTAACATTGAACGATAGAAAATAAAAAACAGCACGGCAAATATAATTTCACCTATGCCAGCTGCTCGGGTAATGAGCGTTGAAATTTCAGCATTAAAACCAAAACTGGCCGTCATTTTTAGTTCAAGGGGGGCGATGTGAATAAGTTTTGGCATCAGCCCATGATAAAGCCAACTAAAGCTAATAATAAATCGAGCTATTTGAATTGTAGTGAAATGCTTCATCGGGTAAATTTACTTTGTGTGCTCTGATATTCAGAGCACACAGTATAGCTTATAAGCTAGTAGGTTGACCGAAACGGTTCTCAGCTTCATCACCTGCTAAAAAGCCATTTTCGATTAACGCCCAGATACCACCAATAACTGGAACTAAGCCAATCAGTACCCACCAACCTGATTTATTACGGTCATGCCAGCGCTTTACTTGAACCGCAAGCGAAACCCACATAAGTGGGATATAAAAGATCAGTGTGATCACAGAGATTGCTGTTTCATTACCACCTGTTAATAATGCAACTACGAACATAAAAACAAATGAAGCTACAATAATACCTAAGAAAGAATACCAATAGGTCTTACGAGGAATACGACCTTTAAAAGAAAACAAAATTTCTTTCATGCTTAAAGTGGTTGTTTCTGTTGATGCTGTAGCAAGGTTTGATTCTGGGGCTTGATATACGTTTTCTGACACTGTCATTTCCTTTGATATGTGTTGTAGCAAACAGTTTTAATCTAGTCTGCTGATTTATGTTGTTAATAGTGCTGAATTAAGCATGAATAAGATAACACAAAATGATTGAATTTGGGTACTAAGAAATTGCTGGTAAACTTTATGCCTATGAACGTTATAATTTAGAAAATGGGTCTGAAAGCAACTCAGCTTTGAAATAACTTATCGCATCTTCAACATCAGAGAATTTTTTTTGCTGAAACTTAACCCCTCGTTCGAAGTAAAAGACCTCAATATGACTCTTTGCGTCGTAAATACAATGCCCTTCAATTATTGGCAAAGTATCAATCTCATAGGCTTCTCTTTTGATGCCTTTATTTATTAAATACTGCTTTAACTCAAAAAGCTCCTGACGCATGTTAGCATTCACTTTATTAATATTATTTAATAACTTACTGAGTTGTCATGGTAAAAGCAAGTAACCTAAAGACAAAAAAAAAGCACCCTTAGGTGCTTTTAATTAACTCGGTTGTTGCCAATATTTGGCGTATAAATTTGGATAGGTTTGTTTTAAAAACTTAGCTTTATCTTTAAAGCGTTTACCTTTTGGTTGCTCAAGGCCTGATGGCACAAAGGGTAATTCATCATCATTACGTTCTTCGTAAAGCATACCAGCAATTAAATCGTACTCATCTAAATACGGGTAAGGCTGTTCGTTTAAATGATAAACTGGCGTACACTCGGCAATTGAGTCCGGGTTTTCAAGCGCCTTTAAAAAAGCCTGTTCTCCTCGTGAAATAAGCCAACATAAAAACTCAGAAAAACCATAATCATCGTTACAGCCGGCCATTACATAAGCGGCACCAAATAGATCCCAGGTATAGGCTTTACGCATACGTAGGTTAAACTGCTTATCAAATTCCATCAGCTGCTGGTCAGATAAATCAGTCAGCTTTGCTTTTAATGCGTTACAAACAGACTCAGGCTCAGCAGTTTTATCTTCGGCGGTCACAAGTTGCCAAAATTCACTTTCGCTTAAAACACTCATGATAAAATCTCTTTCACTCGCCCAACTTGACCATCATCAAGTTGAACTTTAATACCATGCGGGTGGTTTGGTGATTTAGTTAAAATACGTGACACCACACCTTGAGTTAACTGACCTGTTCGTTGATCTTGTTTTAAAACAATGTTGACTTCGCAGCCAATTGAAATTTGTGAACGCGTAGGCACTGCCATTGCTATATCTCTTTCAATAATTTTTGCCGATTATAGCCATTTGCGGCTGGCTTACCAAATTAAACCTGTTTGATTGGGCTGTTTTTAAGCAGCGCCTTTGGCAATATCTCATTTAAACGTTTAGTGATTGCTTCAGCTTTGCCTTTTATTTGAAAGTCATAACCTTGGCCGTTGCCATCTAATATGACGGCTAAATAGTTATCAGCAACTTTCAGTTGCGTAATACGGCTTAATTCAAGAGTCTCTTCTTTATCGCCATAATAAACCTGCTTAACCGTTAAGCTTGTGTCTGTTGCCGTGAGTGTTTTACTAAGCGCTGATTTGGCTGCAAATCTTTCTGTTGAGCGGTAGGCCTGTACCATAAAACCGATTGCAAATATAAAACCGGTAAAACTTGAAATAGGTAATGAGTCTGATTGCAAGCTGTACACACCGATACAAATAAATAACATAGCAAGGGCTAGATTTAACCTAACCATCTGTTTAGGGGTTAAATTTACGTACATTATTATTCCTTTAAAAACGCAATTGCTTTTGCATTGATAGCTAAATCTATAGCGCTCAATTCTTTGATAATTAAACTGGAAATTAACTGGGTTTGCTCAGCGGTTATCGGCAGCTCTTTACAATAACAACTTATTTTTAGTGATTGCGGTAGCTTTTTTAGGTCAGCAGTATGCGTTAACCATGAAAATTCCTGTACTTGTTCTTTTGCTTGTTCGCACGCTTGCGTTAATGCAACTCGAATAGCCTTATCTAGACGTTTTTCAGTTTTAGTCATGTTCTGCTTGTTGTTTTTTAAATTCTTCGTAGCTGTCTTGCTGGCGCTTTACGCACTCATGGTACTCTTTATCTGCCATATGATTGCATTCACTTAAACGCGCCGATTGAATTTCATGATAACGGGCATCTGAGCTACAAGCTGATAAAAGTATTGCAAGGGTCGCAATCACGGCCAATTTTAAGGCATTTAAAAACATTAAATTTCCTTTATGTAGTTATACATTGGTGCTGCGTTTTCCTGTATATTGCGTGGGTTTAAATATTATAACCAAAGGGTTCTATATGATGTTGTCGCAGTTACAACAGCTGTTTCAGCGTATCGATAAAAGTAAAATTTTTCAATCATTTGTTATTGCTGTCATTGTTATTTCAGCGCTAACAGTGGGTGCACACACCTACTCTTTACATCCAACTGCTGAGCTAGCCTTGCATTGGATGGACTTAGGTATCACAGTTTTCTTTTTAGTTGAACTGGTGATCCGCTTTATCGCAAGCCGTGGTTTTAAAGACTTTTTCACCAAAGGCTGGAATATCTTCGATTTTATAATAGTGGTGGGTAGCCTTTACCCCGCTGCTGGCTCTACGATTTTTATCGCTCGATTACTGCGTATTTTCCGCGTGTTGCGACTTGTATCTATGATCCCAGAGCTTAGACTGCTGGTTAACTCGCTTTTAAAAGCCATTCCACAAATGGGCTATATCGCCCTACTCATGTTTGTGATCTTCTATATTTATGCCGCCATGGGTAGCATGCTGTTTGCTGATATAAACCCTGTGCTGTGGGGCGATGTGTCTATTTCTATGCTCACATTATTTAGGATTGCCACGTTCGAGGATTGGACCGATGTTATGTATGAAACGATGGCTGTGTATGAACTCAGCTGGATTTTCTACCTAACCTTCATCTTCTTAACAGCCTTTGTATTTTTAAACATGATGGTTGGTGCAATTTTAGAAGTTATGTCTGAAGAGCATCGTAACGCCCGTGAAGAGCAAACATCTGATGCCGACATGCCTGCAACCAAAGGGCAAATTGCTCAGCTACAAGCTGAAATGGCTGAACTCAAACAACTACTGAAAGAAAAGCAGTGACGTTTTTGGAGCTAAGCTTTTTAGATAATAGTTTTTAGCTATTAGGCGCTAGGACCTAGACCCTAGCGCCTTTTTTTACCCTCGCTTTTCTACCTTCCATGGTGGGTTTAAGCGGTTTTCTCCGGCCCAATATAATTTAATTTTATTCCCTGATGGGTCTTTTAGAATTGCTTCTGTCCATAAATAACGCTGGGCTGTTGGCGGCTGTTCAAAGCTAATACCTTTTTTAACAAGGCTTGCATAGAGCTCATCGAGCTGCTGATGTTCAAAATAAATGACCGCACTATTACTAAACTCTTCAGTTTCTAATGACAGCGAAAATGTAGCATCACCATCTGGGCATTGAAAGCGTGCGTAATGCGGTGTATCTACTATCTGAATCATTCCTAGTGTTAAGTAAAAAGCTACCGCTTCATTCATATCCTTTACAGGCAACGTCACCTGATTGAGATTCATTTGCTACTCCCATGTGATGCTTTATTCGTTGCTTCAGCATATCGCGTACAGCTAATTAAGCAAAAGATATGTTATGAGTTAGCGAGTTGCGAGAGTAAAGTTAGCGAGTTACGAGAGCAAAGTTTGTAGGAGGCGTTTCAACGGCGAACATCTAAATTCACGGCTAAAGCCGTTCCTACGGGATTCATCGTATAGGGGTGAAACTTATTTCACGCGTTGTAGGTCGTGCTTTAGCGCGATTGAGGGGAAAGTTAGCGAGTTACGAGAGCAAAGTTTGCGGGAGGCGTTTCAACGCCGAACAAGTAGCAGCGATTTTACATCGCGTCCTAGAGCCTGAATCCTAGCGCCTAATGTTTTCTTTCGTAGGCGTGAAACTTGTTTCGCGCGTTTGTTTATAAGAGGCGTTTCAAAGCCAAACATTTATGGTTCACGGCAAAAGCCGTTCCTACATGAAAATGTTTAAGGTTTTGTCGCCATAAATAGCGACTTACAAAGACTAGCCATTGGTAAAAACTAATTGAGATGGGTTGTCTGTTTGAATAAACAAGACTCTTGTCACTGTTGAACCTGATTCGTCTTTTGATGTGTTTGTGAAAAGGTAGTTTTCATCAAAAGTACTCAACTTATCAAGGTCAAAATCAGAGTTAGCCTCATGGTGAAATGACATAGCACAGACTTTACCTCTGCAAGCAAAGTCTTCAGCATAAACATCGTTTGTGCGAATTTGATTCAACATCTCGAGCAGCTTAACTTCTCTTTCTATTGAATTATCTGTTTCTTCAGTAACTCGTACATTATTCAAAAAGTCATGAAATTCAGAAATTGTGATTGCGCCAAATACGCTTTGCTGTTTAATTTGCCCATTATCAGTGATGAATGAATTGGTAACAGATTCTGATGATGAAAAATGTCTATCAGCTAAATATGTTTGTTGACCTTGCTCTTCACTCACCTTATTACCTTCAGGCTCTGAACTGGCTAATTGTTTAACTTGAATAGTGCTTTGATGTATATCTTTGTTATTCGCCGAGATCACTTCTTTATTAGAATCACTATTAACTTGGCTCTCTATTACGGTAGCCGTCACCTCACTATTGTTGCTCGATGAAGTAACCAAATAAGTTATTAGCGAACTGATAGCAATCAAAATTAAAACTGTGAATCCATTTAGTTTAACCATTGAAAGTCCTTTTATTTTTTAACCTTAATCCCTGAAAGTACAACAGATTAATTTGTATGACAAGTAATGATTTTTTAGTTTGTAAGATACGATAGTAAAGTTAGCGAGTTACAAGGGGAAAGTTTCTAGGAGGCGTTTCAACGCCGAACAAGTAGCAGCGATTTTACATCGCGTCCCATAGCCTGAATCCTAGCGCCTAATGTTTTCTTTCGTAGGCGTGAAACTTGTTTCGCGCGTTTGTAGGTCGTGCTTTAGCGCGTTATAAGAGAAGTTAGCGAGATTGAGGGGAAAGTTACAAGTTACAAGAGTAAAGTTTCTAGGAGACGTTTCAAAGCCGAACAAGTAGCAGCGATTTTACATCGCGTCCTAGAGCCTAAATCCTAGAGCCCAATGTTTTCTTTCGTAGGCGTGAAACTTGTTTCGCGCGTTTGTTTATAAGAGGCGTTTCAACGCCGAATATTTATGGTTCACAGCTAAAGCCGTTCCTACACGAGTTCCATGTGTAATATTGGAAATGGTTTACCCATATCATCAAAAGGTGAGCGTGAGATAACTTTAAATCCCATATGTTGATAAAAACCAACCGCAAGTGGGTTTTGCTCATTAACATCCACTTTGTGAGCAGCTAATTGCTCAACCGCATAGTTAAGTAGGGCTTTACCTATACCCTTACCTCTTGCGGAATTTAAAATAAACAACATTTCTATTTTGCACTCATGTACGCCAACGAATCCTAAAATTGTTTTATTTTCATCCTTAATGCACTTTAAAGTCACATTAGGAAACGCCTGCTCAATGATGATTGGCTTAAAAAAGGCTATGTCGTCTTCAGTTATAAAATCATGGGTTGCTCGAACTGAGTTTTCCCATACAGCAAGTAGCTCTGGGTAATCTTCAGCCTTCACATTATCTATTTTCATTATTTGCCATTTTATAGGAGTTATCCTGCGTTATGTTCTTATAATCAAATAACAGAAGGATTCGTTACTCGTTTTAGTTATTTACTCCATTAAAGCATGTGAAAGTCTTTGAAACAAAGAGTATTATTACACTTTAAATTTACCCACTAAATCTGTCAGTGTGTTCGATAACAGGTTTAGTTTCTCTCCATTGCCTCTTGCACTATCGGCAATTTCGCTTACATCATCAGCCGCATTTTTTATTTCAACAACATTGCGGTTAATGTCTTCAGCTACATGCTGTTGCTCTTCGGCTGCAGTGGCAATTTGTGTATTTAAATCGCTAATATTGACGATAGACGCGGTTATTTCGCTAAATTGTTGCTGTGCTGAATGAGCTAGATCAACCGTTTTGTTTGTGCGGTTTAAGCTGGTTGTCATCTCTTTTGACACTTGATCAGACATTTTACGTAACGTATCTAACTGACTTGCTATTTCTTCTGTCGATTCTGAGGTCCTTTGTGATAACGCACGCACCTCATCTGCAACAACCGCAAAACCTCGACCATGATCGCCTGCCCTCGCCGCTTCAATTGCTGCATTTAAGGCTAACAAATTGGTTTGCTCTGCAATGCCTCTTATCACGCTTAATATCGACATGATGTTTTCGCTTTCAGCGTCGAGTTGGTTTATATCTTGGGTTGCTTTGGTGATCACCTCAGACAAAGACACAACACTATCAACCGTTTCAGATATAACACTTTGCCCAAGCTCAGAGGCCTGCTGTGTTTGCGATGCAAGTTCGGCTGCATTGGCACAACTAGCAGATACTTCATTAGCAGTCGCTGCCATTTCATTAATTGCTGTGGCCGCCATTTCAAGGGCTTGTTGTTGCTGTGATGTTGAGCCAGATAACTGTGCCGCCTGTGATGATGTTTGCGCTGAGGTATCACTAACATTTTGCGCACAATCATTAATTTGCGTGACTAAATCCGATATTAAATTCAAAAATAAGTTAAAGCTGTTAGCCAGTTTGGCCGTTTCATCGCGTGTTTTAATCACTAAACGTTTAGTTAAATCACCACCACCTTGCGATATCTCGGTAAGACCATCACTTACTTCAACAATAGGTGCAGAAATTAATTTAGAAATATAGCTAGCAACTAAAATAAACACAGCAATCAAGATTGCACTGATGACTAAAATAGTAATCGTCATTGCGTTTGCAGCACTCATCACTTCAGATTTTTCAACTAAACCTATAAATTTCCAGCCTAGTTTTTGCGAGGTGTAAATATTCGCTAAGTAATCTTTGCCATTAATGTCAATTTCAAATTGCCCCTGATTATTATCAGCGAGCTGTTTGTATTTTCCGTTATTGACTTGTGCTAGCTGCTTAAACCTGTAATCAGCATTTTTAACGTCAACGAGTACATTGCCACTATCTTCAATCAACATTAAATAGCCAGTTTCACCAAGTTTAATGTTCGCAATAATATCGGTAAGGCCCTGCAAGGATACATCCATGCCCTGCACACCAATAAACTCTCCTGCTTGTTTAATCGCTTTAACAGTAGAAACAATGACCATGTCATCGGCTGCCCAATAATAGGCATTGGTTCTTACTGTTTTACCATCTGCTGCTTTGCCTGTTTCGTACCAAGGCCTTACTCTTGGATCATAATTCGCTGTAACTTCACCCTCTGGCCATTGAATATAACCGCCTTGCTCATTACCCATATAAATATAAGCAAGCCCCGGGTGGGTGGCGCCAAAGTGATCAAACAAACTAAAGGCGTTTTGTTCGGTGCTACTGCCACTTAAATGATCAAGCTTTTCTGCACTAGGTGACTGCATATGGGTTTTAACGCCTTGCTTGGCGTCTAAGATAGCGGCATGGGATGCAAGGTAATCGACGTTTTTTTCGATTTCGGCAAAAAACATACTGATACCATTATCGACTTGTCTTGCTTCTCTTTGACTAAGCTCGGCAAAACTATCGAGGGCTTGCTGTCTTGTTTGTGTAATTACAAGCACAGCAATGATAATGAGTGGCAGCGCAATGGCTGACGCAAAGGCGAGTTTTAATTTTTTTGAAATGTTCATAGCCAACTTCCAACTAAGCACTTAAGAAAATATAGTGAGGCCTTGGAAGTTCGGCAAATAATTAAGTGTTTATTTTTTCGGAGCAAAGTAGATTAGACTAAATAAAATCAATGAGTTTTACATATCTTCTAAGATTGCTTTAACTCGAATCTTACTTTCTCAAAATATGACATTTAGTTGACAGACACATGGAATGTACTAACTTTAACATTAGTAATTAACATGCTTTTAACAAAGCCATGCTAGATACTTTCCAACCAATTGGCAGCATTTGCGGGATGCAAATTAGCTGCCTATTCCTACTTTATGTTTAAGCATATAGCTAAGTAAGGCTTGGGCATCTGGGTGTTTATCTGATTTTAACCCTGTTACAACACCTTGTTGATCCGCAGCCGATTTATGCTGGCCTAACTTTTCTTTTGCCTGAATTGAATCAAGTTCGATTTTAATACCAACAATGCCACGGAGTAACTTGGCTTGATAATCAGCTGGCAATAAACTGGTGTCGTTTAAAATACTCGGCTCGTATTGGCTAATCAGCTCATCTAAGCAAGCTAAGGTGTGGTCATCATCGAGGTATTCTACTGTGCCCTTGGCATGCACCGCAGCGTAGTTCCATGTCGATACAGCTGGCTTCTCACTATACCAAGTCGGTGAAATATAACTATGTGGACCATTAAAAACCACTAATACACGGGTATCTTGCAAGCTTTTTCCATGACGATTTGCCCGTGACACATGACCATATAAAGTACCAAGCTCGCCCTCATCGGGTTTATAAACTAAAGGTAAATGAGTTGCCTCAAACTCACTATCAACCATCAGAGCAAAACTGTAGGTTTTAATGAACTGCGATACTCGCTCTGGTGTCATTTTCCATTTATTAGGGGTGTGCATTACTTTCCTTTAGTGCTAAAAAAGGCCAGCAAACTGCTAGCCTTAGTATTGAGATGTGTGATTAATGTTGGCCATCAACAATAATGCGTAACATACGACGAAGTGGCTCAGCTGCACCCCATAACAGTTGGTCACCCACTGTAAATGCACTGATGTACTCTGGACCCATCGCTAATTTACGAATACGACCTACCGGAATAGACAGCGTACCAGTTACTTTTACAGGTGTTAAGTCTGTAGCGGTAATGTCACGATCATTCGGGATCACTTTTACCCACTCATTGTGAGAAGCAAGAATTTCTTCAATTTTCTCAACGCTAATGTCTTTGCGCAGCTTAATTGTCATTGCTTGTGAGTGACAACGCATTGCGCCAATGCGAACACATAAGCCATCAACAGGGACAGGTTGTTCGCTACTACCTAAAATTTTGTTCGCTTCAACTTGCGCTTTCCACTCTTCTTTACTTTGACCGCTTGGCATTGGTACATCAATCCAAGGAATAAGGCTACCTGCTAGAGGCACACCAAACTGGTCTTGTGGTAAATCGCTTGAGGCAATTTTTTCGGTGACTAACTTATCAATCTCAAGAATCGCAGCATTTGGATCTGCAAGTTTGTCAGCAACAGTTTCGTGAATTGCACCCATTTGCGCAATTAACTCTTTCATGTTGCGAGCGCCTGCACCAGACGCCGCTTGATATGTCATTGGGCTTACCCATTCAATCAAGTCTTGCTCAAATAAACCGCCTAGTGCTAATAGCATCAGTGATACGGTACAGTTACCGCCCACATAGGTTTTAACACCTTGCTCTAAACCCGCACTGATAACGTCTTTATTTACCGGATCTAGCACAATAATACTGTCGTCACTCATACGCAGTGCCGATGCCGCATCAATCCAGTAACCTTGCCAACCTGATTCACGTAATTGCGGGTAAACGGCTTTGGTATAGTCACCGCCTTGGCAAGTAACAACAATATCCATCTTCGCAAGCTCAGCGATATCATTGGCATCTAAAAGCGGTTTAGCAGGACCCGCAAGATCAGGGCCTAATTGACCGGTTTGTGAGGTGGTGAAAAAAGTCGTGTCGATATTAGAAAAATCATTTTCTTGCTGCATACGTTCTAATAACACAGAGCCAACCATGCCCCGCCAACCGACTAATCCTACTTTTTTCATTGTTTGTTCCACTGTTTGATTCATTCAAATTACCTAAACTATTAAAAATTAAAGTCCATTGCGTGAGAATTTAATTTTTACAGGGGTAATCTAGCATTGCGGCCAAAGCAAAACCAGCGCAAACCGAGTAACATCAAAATTTTTCATCATCGTTTATTTAAGTAATGTACAAGCGTCTGGTAGCACCATGTTTAGCGCACCAGCATGCACTTCAAAACGCTGTTGTTTTGAGGTGATTGGCTCGCCGTCTAAGTTTATTGGCATTTCTGTTTGTGTTTGCCATTCAAGCCAAGGCACTTGAAAGCGTTTTACCCACTGTTGTGATGAATTAGGATAGTTACTTAGCTCTTCGATAACCGCTGGTACATCTGAAATTGCAAATGATGTAAACGCCACTAAATCAACCAAGCCATCATTTATGTACGCATGGGGCGCAAGGGGCTGACCGCCACCCGCTTGGCGTCCATTACACACGGCAGCGGCAATAATATCGCCCGAAGTTCGTTCACCATCAGGCAGCGTTAACTCGCCACTGTAAGGCACAAAACTTAGCGCTTGTACAAGCCCTGCCAAGGTATACGCGCCACCACCGAGTAAGTTTTTCAGTGCAGGCGGTGTGGTTGCGGTAATTTTTGCCCCAAAGCCAGCACTGGCTACGTTCACAAAATAACGCTTATCAACCTCTACCGTATCAATTGCATACGGCTGACCCTGTGCGGCAAGTTTCAGCGCTGGCAGGTACCCGTGAGGAATATTAGCGGCTGTAGCAAAATCATTCGCTGTGCCCATAGGTAAAATAGCAAGCTCTAAACGTTGTGACTTTTCCAGTTTCATTAATGCATTAACGGCTTCATTAACGGTGCCATCACCACCAGCTACGACAATACGTTTTACACCTTCTGCGACGGCTTCATTAATAAAGCGCTCAATGTCACCGCCTTCATAGGTAACTCGCACCGCCAGTGGCTGACGAGTTCGAAATTTACCAATGGCATCACGAAGCTGCTCATCAGCCGCTTTTTTGCCATTTATAATTAACCGTAAGTCCATTTTTAATCCCTGTTTAAACACGTTGAACTACCATAACACGCAATGTTTTTTAGACAATACAGAAACAAAAAAGCCCTGCTAGTGCAGGGCTAAATCAACGTTAGGATTTATTATTGTATCCTTCCTTGGTCAGAGATTTAAAACTGATATTTGTACTCAATTGAGAACTCAGTGCCTTTCTCTTTAGAACGAGTTAAGGTACCCGCTGACTCTATTTCAGATTTTGCGCCCAAGATATTCGTCACTTTGAACTTCAAGCTTGAGTTGAAATCAGGGAAATAGGTGTAGTTAAAGTCTAGAGAGTGGAAAGGTTGCTCCATCCAGTCTTCTTGACCTTCAATGCCAGGAATTATAATTCGCTCACCAAATACGTTATAGATTAGTGTTGAAGCATGTTGCCCACTAGGTGCGTCATAACCTAACTGCATATTCACAACATATTTTGAATGACCCGTCATGCGACGTGTTGTATTTGTAACCGCTGCAGAAACCCCTGTTTGTTCAACAATCGCCTGACGGTCCATGTTGATTTCTGAGTCACTTAAAGTCACGTTACCTGTCATGAACACGTCTTGCCAGAATCCACCTAAGAAAGCGAAATCTTTCAGGTATTCAAATTCAACACCAGCAACATAACCATCTTCTGCATTAGCAATACGTACCAATGGTGGACCATCTTGTGCAGGTGATTGAACAGACTCAATTGGATCAACCATGTCTTTATAGAACACACCAACAGAGAAGTTCTCGCCCGTATCAAAATAGTTTTCCCAGCGGAAATCATAGTTTTTGATTTGCGTTGTACGTAAACCAGGCGTACCACCTACAGGGTATTCAGTAAGCGGATCGATGTAAGTTGCATCAGAAATCTCACGTAAATCTGGACGAACAACTGTTTCACCATAGCTTAATCGCCACTGCGTTTCGTCGTTTTGCACATAAGTTAAAGCAAGTGCGCTATAAACGTCATCTTCACGGAATGCGAGCTGATCTAACTCATCATAATCGATTGAAGATGCAAGGCCACCAGTAAATGGGTCAAGAGGAACAGATACTTGACGGAAATCTTCCCAACGTAAACCACCGGTAATACGCCATGTGTTATTGAAGAAGAAATCAGCTTCGAAGTAGTATGCATCCACTTTCTGCGCTGACTTATAGTCATCGCCTGAAACCGTTGTGTCGTTTAAGATTGGCTGCGTTAGTGACGCGTTTGTAAGTACATCATCAGATAAAATGGTGTTTAACTCATTTCCGTTTAAGTCAACATCTGAGAATGCACGTGTATTGATATCAAAACGACGGTTAGTTGCTGAACGCTCTTTAGATATAAAGTCAGCACCTGATTTAAGCTCAACATCCACGCCATCTAACATAATAGGCAACGTAAAGTTAAAACCGTAGTTCTCTACTTCATCATCCAAATCTTGGAAAGTGTAACGTGCAGCTGTTGTTGCATTGGTTAATGCGCTTTCGTTTACTGTATCGTAAAACCCATCTTCGTTAGCATCAGTAACGATGAAACGAGTTTCCATGTTACCTGGTGCGTAACGGTTTGAGCGACCAATTGAATACTTCCAGTCAAAACCCGCGTAATTCAACCAATCAAAAGTATGCATACCTTTTAACTGATTAACGATCAGCTCACGCTCTTCATAACGAACATCGTACGAGCGTACACGCTTGTTGTCTGAGGTATTGTTGTTTTGGTCAATACCTAAACGGTCTGAAATTTTATCTTCAGTATCACGTAAGATTAATGCTGTGTAGTCAATTTTATGCGCTTTGTCATACTCAACACCAACAGTAACCATACCTGATGTTTTAACCGTGTGTTCTGTACTTAGTACTTGGTCATAACCACGGATCATGGTTGTTGAGTTTTCACCAATCAAGAAGCCTTGACCTTGATACTCATCTGCAACAACATGCTTATTATCATAACTAAGCGACGATAAGAAACCATAGCGCCATTTATCTGATTCGAAGCTATTACCTAATGTGGCAGTGAACTTCGTATTCGGATCAACCTTTGCTGATTTTGGATCATATTCGCGATTTAACGACAGTGCTAAAGCACGGCTTTGCTCAGGTGTTAAATCATCAAGCGATTGACCACTTTGGTATACATCAAGGATAGGACGTGGAATTTCGCGTGTGCCATCGTCAACACCGTACCAGTCATCCGAACCACCGCTGTATTCAAGACCATCATCAAAGTTATTGGTGTTGTAACCAAGCTGACCCGTCACATCAAATACAAATTGATCTGGAATTGATTTCAAACGAATATCAACGTTACCACCACCAAAAGACGCTGGCATTGACGGTGAATACGATTTTTGTACTGATAAACTTTCGATAATACCTGATGGAAATAAATCCAGTGGTAATACCGAACGCGTTGGATCTGGGCTTGGTACAGCAGAGTTATTTAACTGTGTACTTGAATATCGCTCACCTAAACCACGAACATAAATAAACTTACCATCAACAAGTGTTAAACCTGTTACACGGCGTAGCGCTGCAGCAGCGTCACTATCACCACTGCGTGAAATTTGCTCTGCACCCATAATATCAGCAACGAATGCTTGCTGTTTACGCTCTTCTAGAACAGCTGTTGCAGTGCCTTTTAAACGACTTGCACTAACAACAACTTCTTCAAGAACAGCTTCTTCGTCTACTTCAGCTGCGTGTGCTGAGACACTCAAGCCGCATAAGATAGCTGCGCTTAGTGCTGTTAAGCTGAACTGTTTTGAATATTGTTTCATGTTTACCTCTATCTGAAATAAGTTACAGAAAGTTGTTTAAAGGTGCTAAACACGTTGTTTAGCACCTCGCTTACTGTGTTATTCCAGACCTACCGTCCAACCTTCAGTCCAGTTGTTATCAGCAGATACTGCACCAATGTGCGTTGTTGTATCGAAGAAACCGTCGATTGCTTTAACGTCTGTCGCTGTTGTTGTATCGATAGTAAAGATACCATTTACAACTTGCGTTTGACCTGTAGCAACTAAGTTACCTAATGTGTTTGTCCACCAGTTCTCAACACTGAAATCTACACCGCTTGGGTCTTTGAAGTTTTCAGAACATGCAATCACTGATGATTTAATCATTAAAGTACCATCTTGGGCATTGTTCACTGTTTCACTTTCACCTGAAGCAGCACCTTCAATCTCAAGACATTCGCCCATACCTTCAGGGCCCGTTACGATTGCGTTATAGATTTGCGCTCCCGTACCTTCACGGAAGTACATACCTTCTGAGTCATCTTCACCATCAAAGGTATTACCGATAATTGTTAAGTTAGCAATTGTTGGGTTTGACTTAGGTGTTTTAGACGGTGTAGAACCATCGTTGTCTGCTTCAATACCACGGTTGGCGTCTGAGTTATCAGCTGCTTGCTTAACAAGAATGTGCTGCATTTTACCTTGGAAACCATTGTCCCAGTCGATGCTGTCATCTTGAATGCTTGTTAGTACTAAGTACTTCGCTTGTACGTTACCACCGAAGAACTCAACACCGTCATCCGCATTTTGGTGTACTTGTACATACTCAACAGTTGTACCAGAACCAACACCACCGAACGTGATACCGTTTAATTCGTTATCTGGTGCGATTTCGTAACCACCATTCATCACACGAACATAACGCAGCGTACCTGAGTTATCCGTTGTATCAGTACCACCGAACACGGCACCTGACTCAACACCTTCAACTTGAAGCGCACAATCGCCTTCTGCTGGACACTTGTTTGATGGTGCGTTACCAAGAAGAACTAAACCGCCCCACTGACCAGCTGCTGTAGTACCACCCATAACATCTTGGCTTGAAGTGAATGAGATTGGCTCATCTTTAGTACCGTTAGCATTAATTTTTGAACCACGGCTAATTACTAAGTAATCATCGCCTGTACGACCATATACTGTTACACCTGGCTCAATTGTTAAAGTAGCTGAATCTGCATTATCATCACCTACAAATACTGCACCGCTTAATGCGTAGTAGTTACCCGCAGTAAGTGTTAAATCTGCGGTGATACGACCAGACACTTCACATGTTGTTGTGCTGCCATCAACTGGAGAAATTGACGTTGTACCTGATGGGCAACCTGCTACTGCTGGTGGTGCAGTTACTTCACCGCCACCGTAACCAAATGCCCAACCTTCACGCCAATCATCTGAGTCATTTAATGCACCAACAAAGTCAACTGTATCAAAGAACGCATCAACAGTATTCGCTACATCTTGGCCCGCGCCTAGTAATGGAGAACCTGCAATTGGTTGACCGTTTGCACCAAGCATTGGCTTATCATTAATTACGTTGCCAGATTGAGCTGTAAACCATGTTTCAAGCTCAAGTAACGTGTTGCCGCTACCATCAACTGGGTTTTTGAAGTTTTCGCCATTAGTACACGACATAAACGTATTTTGCATTAAGATAGTGCCATCGTTAGCGTTGTTAACTGTTTCGCTAGCACCGTCTTCCGCACCTTCAATTTCTAAACACTCACCCATTTCGTCAGAGCCAGTGATCACAGAGTTGTAAAGGTGTAAACCTGTACCTTCACGAAGGTAGATACCCTCTGCATCATCTTCACCGTCAAAGTTGTTTCCGATGATTGTTAAGTTAGAAATGATTGGTAATGATTTTGGTTCTTTAGACGGTGTGCTACCGTCGTTATCTGCTTCGATACCACGGTTTGCATCTGTTGAATCTGGATCTTGTTCAACATAAACGAATTGCATTTTACCTTGGTAACCATTGTCCCAGTCGATGCTATCATCGTCGATGCTTGTTAATACAACGTGTTTAAGGTTTACAGCACCACCGAAGAATTCAACACCATCATCTGAGTTGTTGTGAACTTGTAAGTATTCAACTGTTGTACCAGAACCTACAGCACCGAACGTAATACCATTTAGTTCATTATCTGGGGCAATTTCATAACCAGCGTTTTTAACAACAACATATTTTAATGTACCTGAATTATCTGTATTGTCTGTACCGCCAAATACAGCACCTGATTCAACACCTTCAACTTGAAGAGCACAATCGCCTTCAGCAGGGCACTTATTAGAAATACCATTACCAAGAAGCACCATACCGCCCCATTGGCCTGCAGATGTTTCTTCACCAACTACGTCTTGCTTAGAAGTAAAGATGATAGGGTCGTTTTTAGTACCTGTAGCTTCAATTTTAGAGTCACGGCTAACAACTAGGTAATCAGAACCGCTGTTACCGAATACTACCGCACCTGCTTCAATCGTTAATGTTGCACTGTCTGCTTTATCGTTACCAACAAATACTGCACCATCAAGTGCCCAGAATGCGTCTGTTGATAATGTTGTATCTTCAGTGATTACGCCTGAAAGAACTTGTACTGTCACATCACGACCTAATGCAGCAGACACTTCATTCGAAAGACTTTGGCTGTATACACCCGGTAACTCTTCAGTTGTTGGTGGTGTAGTTGGGTTAGTAGGTGTAGTTGGTTGCTCAACTGTTTCTTCTACGTTGATGTTGATATCACCACCGCCACAACCTGCTAGTGAGATTGCTGTAGCTACAAGACTAACCTTGAATAAGCCAGATAATTTCATTGTTCACTCCGTTAAGATAGATATTTAATTATTGTGTTAGCGCATAAACTCAAGTCACCAAAAAGCACTGAAACTTAATGCTTTTGGGTCACTTGAGTTTTAAACTGCGACTACCTTACGGGAGCTGTATGACAAACTAGTTACACTTTAATAAACATAAAATGACAATATTAATTATTTAAAAAAGAGTAAGTTAGTTTATTTTTGAAACGGAAAAAAGCCGCCCGAAGGCAGCTTTGGTGTTGCGATTATAAATTAGTTCTTTTGTACGCTTACCTGTTGAATACGATTTAGAGTAAAGCGGTACGTAATGTTTCGGCGTGCACTTTTTCACGCTTCACATACTTGATCCATTGCTCAGCTAAACGCTGCGACTTTTTGTGTTTTTCCGCTTGTTCAAACGCTAAAATCGAGGCATCAAAGTTTTGTAAATTGTACTGCGCCATACCTAAGGCAACATATACATTTGATTCGAACTCTAAGCCGCCTTTATCTAGAGCTTTACGTGCTGCATCCGCTGCTTCTTCGTATTTTTCAAGATTAATACTTACCTCTGCAATACGTTGTTCGTACTGACCATGCGTTACTAAATCAGCGGCTTTTGCAAAGTAAGCAAGTGACTTTTCAGCTTCTTTTGCTTGTACCATTGCTTCTGCAACAAAGGCATAGTTTTTCGCTGATTTTTCAGCGACACCGTCTTGCATAGCTTTACTCATCACGTTCGCCGCTTTAAAAGCCAGGCCGTTGTATAAATACACTTGTGATAATTGACGTAAATCTGATTTAGATTTCATGAAACCTTGTTGGTATGCCGCTTCTAAAATCGCTAATTGCTTTTTCTCTGCGCCTGTTTCACCGTACATGCCACCTAACTGAACCCAGTACTCTGGCTTGTTGTAAAGCTTAACTAAACGCTCAAGTACCTCGACCACTTTGTCAGACTGATTAAGTGAGTAGTACATTGCACGTTGTAAGATTAACCAGTTTTCTTTTGGCATTTCACCTTTGCTGTCGGCTTCTGCGATAGCTAGGTTAATGTTCTCAATGCCTTTTTGGTAATCTTTAAGCTGATAATACGCTTGAGATTTCAATACGTAATAAGCATCTGTTTTAGGCTTGTCGTTAATCACATCCCACTGTGCTAAATATTTGATTACCTTTTCGTAATCGCTATTAGCCATTGCAAGTTGCGCTAAGCTAAAGGTGGTGCTTACACGTAATGTTTCTGGGATCGCATCTTCGTTCACTACTTTTTCAAACGATGCAATTGCTTTATCAAGGTCGTTTTCGTTGTAGTAAATAAAACCATAGAAATTATGCATCATGGCAATTTCATACGAGTTCATGCTCGAAGAGCGCTCTTGAATACTATCAAGAGCTTCTAGCCCTGCTTTTGCATCACCATCATCAGCCAGCTTCTGTGCTCGTGCTAATTGGCTATACACTTTTTCGCGCAGTGCAGGTACTCGTTTAGTTTTTTGTTCTTGTGCGTAAGCTGTTGCCAGTGTTACACCTGGTAACATGCTAACAACGCTTGGGACTACAAGGCTGCTTGTGAAAGCAGCCGCGCAAATCACGGCAACTTTTAAAGGTTTCATAATCGCATTCCTCTTTTCTAACCGTTAATTTGGAAAGAAATTTTGTTCTGTACGCCCGCTACTTCAACAGCTTCACCGTTAACAACGCGCGGTTTATATTTAAATTTAAGTGCTGCATCCATCGCAGCGCGGTCAAACAATGACTCTGGTTCAGCTTTAATAACTTTCGGGTCACGTACTGTGCCTTGCTTGGTTACTGTAAACTCAACAATCACATAGCCTTCGATCCCACGCGATAAAGCTCGGCGCGGATAAACAGGCGCTACTTTTACAATCGGTAAGTATTCACCGTCGCTTGATTCAAGGGCTAAGCCGCCAGCTAAGTTAACGTCGGCTTCAACACTAGCACCAAAGTCAAAATTGGCATTGCTCGCGTTAGGATCACTGTTTTGCATTTGCGGTGATTCCATTGGCGGAGGTGGCTCTTTTGGCGTTGGTGGCTTTTGCGGTTTACGTTCTTTCTTTTGCACTGTCTCTTCTTTTTTCAGACGAACAAAATCAAGTACGTTTCCTTTTACGGGCTCAGACATGGCCCCTTCACCACCGGTGATCAGTGCCTGCATGCCTAAAAACAGCATGACAGTCACGATACCAGCGATGATTAATGCAACTATATAACGCATCGCTCACATTCCTTATGATGCTTCTTGCGCTGCAATCGACACATCAAATGCGCCTGCAGCTCGCGATGCATCCATTACTTTAATAAGTACATCGGTTGTGGCTTTTTTATCAGCTTGAATAACCACGCTACCTTGTGGGTTTTCAGCTTTTAAGCGCTCGATATTTGCTTGTACTGCACGAACATCTACTTGGCGTTTGTTGATCCAAATTTCACCTTTGTCAGAAATAGCAACTAAGATGTTGGCACGCTCTTTTTTCACTGCCGTTGCTGCTTCTGGGCGGTTTACATCAATACCGGCTTCTTTTACGAATGATGCTGTTACGATAAAGAAGATAAGCATGATGAAAACAACGTCTAGCATTGGCGTCATGTTGATTTCTTCTGCGTCGTCTTCTTGAAATAAGTTACCTAGTGGCGCTCTCATTGTTAGTCTCCTAGTGGGTGATACTCACATCACCCTAAAATTCGTTTAGTGGTCTAAGACCATGTTGTCTTCAAGTAATTGCACTTCGCGTTTTGCACGACGTTGTAAGAACGTTGATGCGAAAACCCCTGAAAGTGCACCCACCATACCGGCCATTGTTGGGATAGTGGCTTTAGACACCCCTGATGCCATCGAACGTGCACTGCCTGTGCCTGTAATTGCCATTACATCAAATACTTCGATCATGCCGGTTACGGTACCTAACAGACCTAAAAGTGGACATAACGCAACCATTACGTTGATTAGCGCAAGGTTATTATTTAGTTGCATGCCAGCGCGTGAAATCATCGCTTGGCGAATTTGCTCTGCGTTCCAGCTGTTACGCTCTGCTCTATTGCTCCAAGTGCTTTTTACGTCTTTCTTGTAGCGTTTAAAGCCACCAAAGAAATACATAAAACGCTCAAGTATCAATAACCACATCGCGAAGATGAGGACCCCGATGACCAAGAGAACTTGGCCACCTGTGTCGAGGAAATCACGTAGAGCATTGATTGCATCAATCAATAGCACCATGATTTATGCTCCTTTCTCGCTTCGCTCTGCGATGATACCTGCGCTTTGCTCTTGTAAAATCAACAGCATATTTTTAGAACGCGTGTTAAGAAGTGTGTATAAGAATACTGTTGGAATAGCCACAACCAGACCAAGTACCGTTGTTACAAGTGCCTGAGAAATACCACCCGCCATTAGTTTAGGGTCACCTGTACCGAACAAGGTAATTGCTTGGAAGGTGTTAATCATACCGGTTACCGTACCTAGTAGACCAAGTAGTGGTGCTACTACAGAGATAATCTTAATTAGTGTCAGGTTACGAGTAATTTTTGGCATTTCACGAATGATAGCTTCACTTAATTTAAGCTCAAGCGTGTCGTACGCTACATCTGGGTACTGGTCTTTCACTTTCATTACGCGACCAAGTGGGTTGTCATCACGTGCCACTGTGTCTTTAAGCTGACGACGGATTTTGCTACCCATAATCATCAGAGATACAAAACGCTCAAGTGCAATTAGTAAAGCGATTAAGCCAACACCTAAGATGATGTAACCAACCGTACCACCTTGGTGAACTTGCTCTTCAGTGTCTGGTGCTTGTACTAAAAGGCCTAAGATTGAACCACCTGTAGGGTCAAGTGCGAACGGTACAACACCTGAATTTGCTTGCTGTAAATCAGCTGCAGTTGCTGTGTAACGGCTGCTTGGCTGACGCGTAAGCTGGCTGATTGTATTTGTAGCCGGTGTGTACTCAAGGTATTTACCATCTGCGATTAAGTTAAATGCACCAACACGCACCACTTCTTTTTGTGCTTTGCTGCCACCTTCAACGATTACATCTGTTGTAAAGCGAGATACTTTACCTTGCTCAGTCATTTCGCGTTGTAATTCAAACCATACTTTTTCGATATCATCGATAGAAGCAAGCTTTGACGTTGAACCCATTTTTTGTGCTAGCTCATCCATGAAGTTACTACGACCAGGAAGCTCTGCAGAAACAACTGACGTCATGAATTTATTGCTTGAATCGCCCGCTACTTGTTGTAACACACCGAATAGCTCTTTAAGTGAACCCATACGGTTTGAAAGTGTGTCTGTTAAGTTAGCAAGCTTTACTTCGTTCTCTTCAAATTGAGTTTCTAAACGCTCAGACTCGTTAAGCATTGCAGTACGTTTTGCTTGTGTATCTTTAAGCATTTGTACTTGTTCGTTTTGACGCGCCATGAACTCTTGTTCACGTTGTTTATTTTCAGCGCTTTGCTGTGCTTTACCTTGCTCTAATGTTTTTAGTAATGAGTCTAAATCCATTGGCTCAGCCGCTAGGCTACTACCTGCAAAACCAAGGCCAGCTGCAAACACGGCCATTTTTGTCATTTTCGTTAATAATTTCATCTCAAACCTCTTATTCAGCAGCGTGGACTGGCAGTGTTAACATATCTGGGGCAAGTTGCTTACGTGCAATGCGTAAACCTTTGTTGATTTGGCTGATTGCAGAATCTGGTAATTCAACAAACGATTTTGTTTCTTTATCCCAGCTACCTGCTTTTTTGCCGTCGCGTGTTAAATAAATAAGTTCTAAACGACCGATGCGTAAGAAATCTACTTCGCGCTCTTGGCCATCTACATTCAGTAATGCTGTGTACGCTTCGATAGTACGACCGTAATCAACTTCTACTTGGTAAGCTTCAAGTAAGCGGCGGAATTTTTCACTTGAAGTGATGTCTGCGCGGTCCATCATTTCTTTTAATGATGCAATACGCTTGCTACGTTCTTCAGTTAAGAAAGGCACGTCTAGTGCAACAAATTGCTCAAGACCTGTGATCATACGCATCATTAACGGCGTGATTTGACGCTCAATAACTGATACCTGATCCATTGACTCGTTTAACGCGTCCATTTCTGCAATTTGGTTGTTTAATTGCTTAGTAAGTTGCGCGTTATAAACAGTTAAGCCGTCAATTTCTTTATTAAGGGCTTTGAATTGTTGTAAACGACCTTGCATTGAATCTGCAATCTTGTCGATTTTAGTTTGTGATTGCGCTGCAGATTTGTTTATCTCGCTGCTTTTATCAATTACTTTATCTAGATCGTTTGCATGTACTGCTGCAGATGCCGCTACAATACCTGCTAAAATCAGTGGTTTAACGCCTTTCATCGCATACACCTTTACTCGTTAAGTTAGCTTAATTTGCTAGTTGGGTTGTTTTATTGTGCGAAAGGATAACGATGAAAAATGACAAGCATGTTGCGCAAAAAATACAAAAATATGACAGCTGTAACAATTAGTTTATATTGGGCAAGAATAAGGCAAAAGTTGCAGAATTGTGTCCTTATTAATTTTCAATTTTTAGCTTTGGGTTCGGTTTGTTACCCTAAAGAAGGGTAAAATACTAACAAAGTAGAATACTAAAAAGTTTCTTTGATATATTACAACTCAAAATATATCTGAGATAAACAGTATGGGTAAAGTCAGCTTCTTAAAATTAAACGGTAATATTGCAGATCAAGTTATCAACCTCAAAGTTAAAGAATCTCAAAAGCATCTTATCGACAACAATGCCGAGTGGATTATTCAAGCTATTTTCAACGAAGATAGTATCAGTTATGGCATTTATGTAGATAATAAACCTGCTGGTTTAATATCTTTAATCGATCCAAGAATACTCGAAGATTTCGATGAACATTTTCAAAAAGATTATCTCTACTTGTGGCGCGTTATGGTTGACTATAATTTTCAAGGTCTTGGGCTGGGAAAACAAGCAATTAATTTTAGTAAGCAATACGCCTCACTCGTAGGTTTGCAAGGTGTGTCACTAACCACAATGGATAAAGAAGATGGTAATGCACTTTCAATTTATCAAAAGCTTGGATTTGCTCCAACAGGAAGAAGACTAGATGATGAGATTGAATTGATTTTTAATTTTGAGCATATACATTTGGCCTAACTCCCTGATATATGATCTTTATTTGAGCTATTTTCATCTTCGGGCTCGTTACAAAGCCAAAACGAGGTTAATTATCACGTTTGGCTTAAAACTTTTTAATTCAATAGGCTTAACCAGCAACCAAATTAAATAACGTCTATAATTTGCTGATAATTGCTTTGCCAATCTAAATAATTAACCGGGATAGCAGCATACTTCCCTTTATTTTCAAGGACTAAAGATGGAAAACCTTGAATAGGTAAGCTTCTCGCTTGGTTTATTTCGGCCATAAGCAATGAATTTATTTTTTCACTTTCAATTTCTTTAATGAATACGTTTTTTTCTAACCCAATTTGCTCTGCAAGGCTTGTAAGGGTGCTGATGTCAGATGGATTTTGTGCATCTAAGTAGTAGGCTTTTTGAATGGCGTGTAGCATTTCACATTCTTTATTGTGCTGCCTTGCAAGAAGCACAGCACGGCATGCAGGGTAAGTAGAGCGTCGTGGTTGCGCGGTATGCCAAAACTCATGATTGAATGGCGTGCCAAGCTGCTGTTCAATACGTTGCCATGTTTGCTGTAAAAACTGCTGCATATCTTTTGGCATTGGCTCATCTGAATCAGGCGCGAGGCCACCCACTTTATATTCAATAGCAAGTTTATCGCCAAGGGCTGCTTGGAGTTTTAACCAGGTTTCTCTGTAGCCCCAACACCAACTACACATTGGGTCGTATACATAAATTAACTTTGCCATTTAGCTTATCTCAGTTAGATCAGAGACCACTACATTACGCCCTTTTGCTTTGGCTTTATAGAGGTTGTCGTCAGCTTGTTTAATCGCTTTACTAAATTGGCTACCACGTTCTAGGCTGGCAATACCGATACTACAGGTAATAGTCACAGACTGCCCCACATCATAAGGGATCTGTTTCTCGGCGACATAACTACGCAGTTTTTCAGCCACGGCATGGGCAATATTAAGCCCCGCTTTTGGTAGCAAAATAATAAACTCTTCGCCGCCATAACGGGCTTTTATATCTGTGCCACGTAACTTATCGTGCAGCATAGAGGTAAAGGCTATTAATGCCTGATCGCCAAAGTCATGACCATAAGTATCGTTAAGTGATTTAAAGTTATCTAAATCAATTAATAATACCGACATAGGTAAATAATTAGCCGCTTCAGCTTCAAGGCGCGGCTGAATATGCTCATAAATGTAACGACGATTGGCAAGACCTGTTAGCGGGTCTGTTAATGCATCGCGTTTTTCTATTAAAGTAATGTCAGCAATTTTTTGATGGCTTTTTTGCCTAAAGTATTCACTGATCCCAGAAAACAAAATCACCATAGAGAAAGAGGCTAAAAAGCGTGAGGTTTCAACTTGCCCGTAATGCGCTTGCCCGAAGTTGGGGCTAAACAGCAGTGCAACTGCACTAGCATACATAATCCCAACCAACACACTGCCCACTTTTAACCCTAAGGTGACATAAGCCACAATAGGGTAAAACATAAGCCAATATAAAGCGGTGTTTTCTTTGCCGCCGGTGTATACCAATGCTACACAGAGCAGCAAAATGATCGATAAAATAATGCAGCTTACAGAGACTAAAGCACCAGTGCGAAAGTAATAGAGCATGCACAGCACAATAGTTATATCGCTCACCACTAACATAATAGTGAGCGGTAAGGCGTAAATTTGATAGTTAGATAACACTAACGAAGTGATTAATACGATGGCAAAAAAAGCCATGGCAAATAACGTGAAGGCACGACGCTGTTTATCCGCCGTGTCGACACTGTTTAAAGTAATGGCATTAAGCCAATTTTGATCCAAAATTGCAGTCTCTTAACAACTAAACTTTAAATTTAAGTACCAATTGCTCAAGCTCATAGAACTGGGCTTTCAATTTAGTGCACTCATTCAAGGTGTTATTAAGATTGCTTTGACCTTGATTTGAAAGCTCACTAATTGAGTGTATATCACTGTCTAGGCTTTGAATCACTTGGTTTTGCTCAGTCGTGGCATTGGCAACACTGTGGTTCACCTCATCAATTGACTCAATGGCACGGGTTACCTCAGCCATTTTATCGCCTGCTACATGAGCTTGCTCAACACTCTTTTCACTGTCGCGGATACTGGCCGTCATAACTTCAACGGCAGACGCAGAACCTTGTTGTAACTGAGAAATGGTGTCTTCGATTTCTTGTGTTGATTGTTGTGTACGGTGCGCAAGTTGGCGTACTTCGTCGGCTACAACCGCAAAACCACGACCTGCTTCACCTGCACGTGCTGCCTCTATCGCTGCATTAAGTGCTAGCAAGTTAGTTTGCTCACTCACACCTTTGATCACTTCAAGTACTTGGCCAATGCTTACAGTGTGTGCATCTAAGCTATTAATGGTTTTTTGCGCCTGCTCCATATTACGAGATAAAGCATTAATAGCTGATAAGTTGTCAGCTAATGCAGATTGGCTTTGTAATGATTGGCTGTTAGCACTGGTTGCTAACGTTGACGCATTACTTGCACTATTTGAGATTTCTACCGCACTCGATGTCAGCTCATTGATTGCAGTTGCCACGTTATCAGTACGTTTTGTTTGGTCAGCATACATGTCGAGCGTGCCTTGAGTTTGATTAACTAAACTCTCAACTAAGCGCTCAAGCTCAACGGTGGTATTTTTAACTTGCTCAATTGATGTATGAATTTTCTCGATGAACGCATTAAAGTAATGGCTTAGCTCGCCAAACTCGTCATTGTTTTCAACCTCAAGACGGCGGGTTAAATCCCCCTCACCCTCTGCAATATCTTTAATTGCATCGTTTAAGCGCTGCATTGGACGCATTAAATAGCGAAGTAAAAACTGCATCATTAATACAATCGCCACTATACCCATTAGCATGTAGATAGCCGCCATATTTCTAAATGAGGCAACTGATGAGTAAGCAATTTCTTCGTTGATCACCACACCCAAATACCAATCAACGTTTTGAATTCCTTTGATTTTGGTAAACGATACTAATTTGTCTAAGCCACCTACCTGTACTTCAACAAACTCAGATTGTAACGACAAGCTTTTACCGAATAAGTCACTCATGTTTTTATCGTTAAATTTAGTTTCTGGGTGGCTTAAAATGCGCCCTTCACTATCTAGTAAAAAGCCATAACCAAACCCTAAAAAGTCAATTTCGTTGACGATTTTAGTGATGGTTTTCATGTCGATGTCGGCACCTGCAACACCGCTAAACACACCGTTAGCTTGCATTGGCGCTACGGCCGAAATAGTCAGTTCATTGGTGGTTACATCAATATACGGGGCAGTAAAGGCTGTGTTTGTTTTGTTTTCAACAAGCTTGTACCACGGACGTGTTGTTGCATCGTAGTCAGGTGGTAAGACAACAGATTGGTCATTCAATACAAAGGTGCCGTCGGTGATACCGATGTAGGTATTTTTAAAACTCCCCGCTTTGTCGGCAGTGTTCAGCTGAGTAAGTGTAAGCTCTTTGCTATCACCAAGTTGATAGGTATCAGCAACTGACGAAACAATGGCTAATTTAGCATTTAACCAGTTAGCTATATTTTGCGACACTGACTGAGAAATCTCTTGAAGAACAAGCGAAAGCTGCTCCTGCGTTTGGCTGCGCATAGAGATGAAGTTATTAATGGTGAATAAACCGAGCACTATCACTAAAACCAGTGATGCAGCCACAGTTACCTTGGTGGTAAATTTAAGAGTGCTTTGCATGACAAACCTGTTTGTTATTTTTTTCGTTGTTAGCCTCTTTATATTTAACAAATTTAAAGCTCTTTGTCTTATAAAATTAAGCTAAAACTAGAAAAACGTTCCTTTTATTAAAGTACGCTTTCTTTGAAAATCAATTACTTTGTTAACGGCAGCCAATTTCACTTCTTAAGTCGTATTAATAAAAAAGCAGCAAAAAACCACTTGGAACGTTCCTACAGATTATTACTTAAACCGTCCCTGAATACGTATTCATTAAATCATTTTGTCATCTAGTTTTTTTGGTATAGTAAAAAAAATGGCACAAAAAAACCCCGCAACTCAGTGCGGGGTTTTTATTGATAGTTATTTTTAGCCGATGCGTTTTTTCCAGCTATCAGCTAAACGTACAACATTTAAGCCATACCAAGCGATAAATGCATAACAAATCACTGGTACAAAGAAGCTTTGTTGAATGTTTACTGTATCAGCAACTACACCTTGTACTAATGGTACTAAGGCACCACCAACGATTGCTAAACATAACCAACCCGAACCTTTACTGGTTAGTGAGCCTAAACCTTCAATAGCAACAGAGAAAATAGTCGGGAACATAATTGAGTTGAATAAACCAATTGCAAGTACAGAGTAAAGCGCCACATCACCTTCAGTGAATATAGTCACTAACAGCAATACAATAACCATCATGGCATTAAAGAATAACGCTTTTGAAGGCGCAATTTTTTGTAGTGCTGCAGATCCAATGAAACGACCTACCATTGCACCACCCCAGTAATAAGCAATTAAGCTTGCAGCCGCATGCTCTTCAAGGCCAGCAATGTGTTCTTCGCCAAAATAGTTAACTAAGAAGCTACCAATTGAAACCTCTGCACCTACGTAACAGAAGATACCTATAACACCCATCATTAAATGAGGTGCTTCGGCAAGGCTGTGGCCTTTCGCTTTACAGTCTTGCTCTTCTGTATGCTCTGCAATCACTGGTAATTTAAAGAAAGCAAATACCACAGCAATGGTCAGTAGTGCTGCTGCAAGCATAAGGTAAGGCACTTTTACAGATTCTGCAGTTGCTGCGTTTGCAGCTAGTGTGCCTGCTGTACCAAAGAATAAAATACCACCCACATATGGACCAACTGTGGTACCTAGTGAGTTAAGTGCTTGAGCTAAATTTAAACGTGACGACGCCGTTTTTTCAGGGCCTAACGCCACAACATACGGGTTAGCAGATACCTGTAATACGGTAATACCTGCTGCTAGAACAAATAACGCACCTAAGAATAACCAGTACTCATGTACTACAACCGCTGGGTAAAATAACATACAGCCAATTGATGCCACGACTAAGCCGGTTAGTACGCCATTTTTATAGCCCATTTTTTTAACCAACATACCCGCAGGTAGCGATACAATAAAATAAGCACCAAAGAAACAAAACTGAACCAGCATTGCCTCTGTGTAGGTTAAATCGAATACCCCTTTTAAGCGCGGGATCAACACATCATTTAAAACTGTAATGAAACCCCATAAAAAGAACAGGGTTGTCATTGCTGTCAGTGGTAGCAGGTAGTTTTTATTTTGCTGCGAACCATCGGCGACAAACGATTGGTTTGTATTTATTTCACTCACGTGGTTTTCACTCCGTTAACAAGTTACCTTTGATTCTACACATTGAAGTAAAAATAGCACAAAGATTTACTAGGAACGTTCCAATTTTTTTTATTTCCTGCTATAGTTGCAAGATGTACACAGATTTATTAATAACCCATGGCCAAAGTTGACTTTAAAAGCCCCGATTTTCTTAAGCAGCATATTCAAGATACCCTTGCTTTTTATCACCCCCATTGTGTTGATCATTCAGCCCATGGCTTAGCTGGCTTTTATCAGTTCTTTAAAAATAATGGCGCGATTTACGATAAACACACTCGCCATTTAGTCTCGAGCACCCGCTTTGTTTTTAACTATGCAATGGCGTACATAGAGTTTAAAGACCCAGAATATTTAAGCCTCACTAAACATGGTTTAGCTCACCTTGAACATGCGCATAAACAAGCATCTGGTGGTTATGCTTGGCTTATTGAGCAAGATGATAACGGCAAAGTAACCGTGTTAGACGACACCAACCATTGCTACGGGCTCGCTTTTGTAATGCTTGCAAACGCGGTTGCTTTAAAAGCAGGGGTGAACGACTGCAAAAAAACTATTTCACAGGTATGGGATTTATTAGAGCAGCACTACTTTGAACCACAGCATAATGCCTATCTAGATGAGCAAAATGCCGATTTTAGCTGTGCAGATGACTATCGCGGTCAAAATGCCAATATGCATTTATGCGAAGCCTTACTCATGTGTTTTGAAGCAACTAACGAGACCCGTTATTTAAAACGCGCTACAGAGCTTGCCGAAACTTTTACGGTAAAACTGGCAGCTCAGAGTCAGCAGTTAGTGTGGGAGCACTACTCTAAAAATTGGCAAATCGATTTAGATTACAACAAAGATGACCCGCAGCATTTATTTAGGCCTTGGGGATTTCAACCAGGTCATCAAACTGAGTGGGCAAAACTGTTACTTATTTTAAACCGCCATATTGATGAACCTTGGTTGGTGACGCGCGCTAAAAGCCTGTTTGATGAAACCCTGAGCATCGCGTGGGATCAGCAACATGGAGGCATTTTCTATGGCTTTGCACCAGATAAACAAATTTGTGATAGCGATAAATACTTTTGGGTGCAAGCCGAATCATTAGCCGCAGCGGCCCTACTCGCTGATGCCACACATGACGAAAGCTATTGGCAATGGTACGAAAAAATTTGGCAATACAGTTGGCAACATATGGTAGATCACCAATATGGTGCCTGGTATCGCATTTTATCAGCACAAAACCAACCATACAGTGACGAAAAATCGCCAGCAGGCAAAACCGACTACCATACTATGGGTGCCTGCTACGAAGTATTAAGAACCTTAACCTTGAGGAATGCATAATGAGTTTAGTGTGTTTTGGCGAAGCATTAATCGACTTTTTATCAGATGGTAAACAACCAGAGTCATTTACCAAATACGCAGGTGGCGCACCTGCCAATGTTGCTGTTGCAGCAGCAAAACTAGGCCTAAACACCAGCTTTTGCGGCATGTTAGGCGATGATATGTTCGGTCACTTTATTAAACAAGAGCTTGACCAGCATGCAGTAAACACCCAGTACTGTACATTCACCGATGCGGCTAAAACAGCATTGGCGTTTGTATCTCTTGATGACAGTGGCGAACGCTCGTTTAGCTTTTATCGCCCACCAGCCGCCGATTTACTATATCGCGTAGACGATTTTGACTATGCAATGTTTGCAAATCACGCCATCATGCATGTATGCAGCAACAGTTTGACTGAGCACAACATTTATCAAACCACTATTTATGGTTTAACTCAGGCGAAAAAAGCCGGTGCAATTTGTAGCTTCGATATGAATCTGCGCGAAAACCTATGGCCAAGTATGCGCCATACGCTTGATAGAATGTGGCATGTTATTTCTCTGGCAGATATCGTAAAACTCTCATTTGAAGAGCTTGAGTTTTTAAATCAAAAAAGCCATCAAGAAATGCCACTTGAGCATACCATTGATGCCATTTTAAAGGCCGGTGTAACCTGTTTGCTAGTTACCAATGGCGGCGAAGCAATCAGCTTTTACCACGCAGACTTTAAAGGCCAAGTTAACCCACCAGCTACGAAAGTGGTTGATACCACCGCCGCAGGCGATGCGTTTATTGGCGGCATGCTATCAAAGATTGGTCAGCACTGTGAAAACAAACAAAGCTTTAAAGCGTTTTGCCAAACCCCAGCTAATATCGAACAAACCATTGCTTATGCAGCTAAAGCCGGCGCTTTTGCTGTAAGCCGTTATGGTGCATTTGCGTCTTTACCAAGCGCAGCCGATTTAGCCTAGAACTTTGTTTAGGTTGAGTAAAAAGCCCGGCATCAGTAATTAATGCCGGGCTCATTCGCTATTGCTCCGTTTTACATTTATCGATAATTGGTAAATACCTAAACACCTTCATGTTTGGATCGACCACCACATGATCCCCCGCTTTTAAAGCAATGCTAATCTCGCCATTTCAATGTTAAGTTGTTCACTGATTGAATAACAAAACGAAAATATTTCATCATAAAATCAATGCAAAAAAGCCCAGCGTTTCTATAATTAATACTGTGATTTACTTAAAAGGATTTGATTATGCTCACTTTAAAACAACCTCGTATGTTAACGATTTTATCTTTCGGTTTAGTATTCGCCTCACCAACTGTTTATGCCGACCAATGGCAATTTTCTGTAGAGCCTTATTTAATGGCCACTGCGATTGATGGCAGCTCGGCAATTGGCACTATAGAAGCCCCCCTTGAAGTCGAATTTGATACCATTTTAAACAACCTCGACAGCGCATTTATGCTCCATCTTGAGGGATATCATCAATCAAACTGGGGTTTTATTGCTGACTGGGGCTATATGGATTTAAGTAAATCTCATAACGCCCCAAAACTTGGCGTGCTCAGTGCTCGGGTGCGTCAAGCGGTGCTCGAATTAAGTGTTGCTTACCGTTTTTCTAGTCCTTCGATGGGTGATTGGGTTAACTATGTGGGTATTCGTCGTTGGGATAACACCTACGAATTCGATCTTGATCCTAACTTTATGTCACAAGTGTCCGTAGTCGACAGAGATGAAGATTGGATTGATCTCATTTTTGGCTTTCACTTTAACAAACAATTAAGCGAACATTGGCAATTAACAACTGCTGGGGATCTCGGTGGCTTTAACTTAAATGCTAAATTGACTGGCAGCTTTAAATTAGGTGCGGTGTATCAAATAAACCCGCATTGGGATCTGGGTATGAGCTATAAAACCACTTATGTAGATTACCAAACAGGCCAACGCGGAAATAAAAACTTCTTTAGTTATGATACATTTACCCACGGCCCGCAAATAAGCGTGAGCTATCAGTTTTAGTCGTTAGCCTGCTAGTAATTTGTTTCTATTTCATGGTATGTTTTTTAACTAATTAAAGAAAAAGGAATTCATCCTATGAATAATAAGCTTCTTGCTGGGGGCGCAATTGCTATTGTTGCAGGTGCGTTGTTGTACTCACAAAATAAAGCCAGTGTTGATGTAGATTTACCTGAGCTTGCCTACGTACCTGCCGACACGGCGGTTTTTTATGGTCAACTTAAACCGTTTCCGTACAGCAAATACTTTGCGCTTATGCCAGATGCAATGAAAGGCACGAGCGATTTAACTCCCATCATTGCTGAGCTTAAAACAGTTGATGATAAGAATGCCCTATTCCTTGCATCACTGATGGAAAAATACCAACAATCACTGAGCTCTTACGATGCCTTCAAATCGATTTGGGGCTTTGGTGATGACTACAAAGGCATGATGTATGCGCAAGGTTTAATGCCGATTGTACGTTTTCAGGTCGCTGATCAAAGCAGCATTATCAATAGCATTAAGCAATCTGCTGATGAAGCAGGTATTGCGTATACAACAGAAAGCCTTGAAGGCGTAAGTTACACGCGCTTTACCATTGAACTTGAAGGCTTAGATAACTTCAACCTAATTGCATCAACTCACAACAATTGGGCTACCATCACGCTAACCACTGCGCTTTCTAATGATCAAGATTTACGTATTGCCCTTGGCGTAGAAAAACCGGCTCAATCACTGGCTGAAACTAAAAAACTACCTGAGCTTATTAAAACTTTCTCACTTGATGGCAACTCGGTTGGCTTTGTTGATCATCAACGTATCGCTAATGCTGTAACAGGCAAAGAGGACTCTCGCTTACACCAGATGCTTAAAGAGCTACTTGATAAAGCCCAGCAATCCAACGCATTAGCAATGATTTCAACACCTGAGTGTCAAGATGATATTGCAGCTATTGCCGCTAAATGGCCTGCAACAGTATCAGGCACAACAAAAACCCGTATTACCGCCGACTACGCCGACTTTGACGTAAAAGCGGTACTGCAAAGCACAGATCAAGACTTACTTAATACGCTACAAGCCGTGCGTGGTTTTGTACCAAAACATACCACTGAGCTTGACGGGCAAATGATGAGTGTTGCCTATGGTATTGATGTAGCAAAAGTACTGCCGCTTGCCAACACACTAACCGGTGCAATTAAGTCAGCTGAGTTTAACTGTGGCCCAATTGTCGCACTACAAAATGAAATGCAAGAAGTAAGCACCGCTGGCCTTGCTATGATGTCGGGTTTTGCAAACGGCGTGCAAGGTATGAGTGTGAGTGTTCAAGACGCTGCATTGACCATTGATGACTACAACGGCCCACAAATAGACAAACTTGATGCCATCGTTACCCTATCTGCGACCGACGCCCATGGCTTGTATTCAATTGCGCAAGGTTTTGTGCCGCCACTTGCGAACATAAAACTACCAGCCAATGGTGATGCCGTACTGATCAATGAATACATTCCATCGCCTGTGCCACTTAACTTTGATATTAAAATGGCCCTTAAAGGAAATCATATTGTGATTTTCACGGGTGATAAGTCAGCGCAGATTGCCGAGACTTTAGAGTCGCAAAGTGTCACTAAAAATGGCTTTGTGAACATGGCATTCGACGTACAAAAAATCTTATTACCTTTGCTTGATACGATTGCATCAACGGGTCAATTAAGTGATGAAGAAATGGCTGAGCTTGATTCGCTACGCGACCAACCTGTGGGTGTTTATTTTGCCACAGACATTACCGACAACGGCATTGGCCTTGAAAGTAACGTACAAATTACTAAAAAGTAGTTTTGAGTTTGAATCTAAAAAGAGCACTATTTAGCGCTCTTTTTTTGTTGCCATTTAAGTGAGTTGTTAGTGTCTCGACTATTGCAAATGGTGTCGTTTGAACTCTCAATACCACCGAGTTTGGCAAGTCGGTCGTACAGCACAACATTGCAGGTTGCGGCTAGGTTCATACAGCCTATAGTTGGTACATACACTACTTCATCACACCATTTCAGCACGTCTTTACTGACCGAACCATCTTCTGGGCCAAATACATAAAATGCGTTTTCAGGGTGCTTAAATTCAGGCAGTGGCGTTGCACCTTCAACAAGCTCAATCACCACCGTTGTGGCACCTTCAGGCTTTGCTTGCTCTAGGCTTTCAACTTGCGTTAGGGGAATATGCTCAAGCACATTTTTGGTATCGGTGTGGTACTTATTAGCGCGTAAATAGCGGCTACCAGTAAAAAGCACCTGCTTAGCGTTGTAACAACCCGCGGCACGTAATACCCCACCCACATTCGTTGGGCTTTTTGGGTTTAACAAGCCAATGCTTGCTTTAAGGGCGCTCATTAATCAATGTCTCTGGTTGGCCACTCGGCCACGTAAAGGTCAAAGTCATCTAGGTCTACATCACAGTCTTTTACTGTTTTGTCACGCACAGAAATACCCAGCTCATGCATCATATCTTTACTACCACCGTTCAGTAGCGGGTGCCAAGATGCAAGGCCACGGCCTTCGTAAAGGCGGCGGTAGCTACAGCTTTGCGGCATAAAAAAGATATCTTTGAGGTTTTCTTTAGTGAGCTTTACACATGAAGGCACCAAGGTTTGGCGATTCGCATATTCGCTACACCCACAGGTGTCGTTGTCTAGGTATTGGCAAACGATATTAGTGAAGATCAGTTCTTCACCCTCGCGAAGTTGATCCGTTGCGGTAAATTCATCTTCGTCTTCACTGTCGATAAATGTGTTTAAACAACATTTACCACAGCCGTCACAAATGGCTTCCCATTCGGGTTGTGACATTTGCTCAAGCGAGCGCTTAAGCCAAAATTGATCTTCTAACATGGTATTACTCAAAGCCCCTAAACAGCGCGCATTCTAGCGTAAAGCCAGCATGCGCGCAAAGGTGCTATTTTTGCTCGTTAACCCAACGCTTAATTTTCTCTTCAAGAATTGGCATAGGTAATGCGCCATCAATCAGCACTTGCGTATGGAAAGCTTTAATATCGAACTTATCGCCTAGCTCTTTGCTCGCGTAGTCACGTAGTTCTTGAATTTTGAACTGACCTAACTTGTACGACAGCGCTTGGCCCGGCCATGCAATGTAACGCTCAACTTCGGCAATAATGTCGCTTTCGGCCATTGATGAGTTAGCCAACATGTAATCAATACCTTGTTGACGTGTCCAACCTTTTGCGTGGAAACCAGTATCAAGCACTAAGCGCATTGCACGTAATTGCTCATCTGATAAACGGCCGTACCACATGTAAGGGTCGGTAAATAGGCCAAGCTCTTTACCTAAACTTTCTGCATACAACGCCCAACCTTCTGCAAATACCGTGTAGCCACCAAATTTACGAAACAGTGGTAATCCTTCAATTTCTTGTTGCAAGGCAATTTGAAAATGGTGACCCGGCGCGGCTTCGTGAATAGATAAGGTTTCAAGTAAAAACTTAGGCTGCGCTTTTAGGTTAAAAGTATTGATATAGAAAATACCTGGGCGTGAGCCATCTGGTGCTGGCGACTGGTAAGATGCACCCGCAGCAGATTCTGCGCGGAAATCTTCAACTGCTTTTACAACGTATGGCGCTTTTGGCGCAATATCGAACATTTGCGGCAGCTTAGCATCAATTTTTTCTTTTACAGCTTCGTACGCGGCAATTAACTCTTCTGGCGTATCGTAGTAAAACTCATCTGAGGTTCTTAGGTGTTCAAAAAACGCTTTTAAGTCGCCTTCGAAACCGACTGTCTCTTTGACTTTTTTCATCTCAGATAAGATGCGCGATACTTCGCTTAAACCAATGTCATGAATTTCATCGGCGTTTAAGCTCAGCGTTGTATGCTGTTTAATTTGGTACTCATACCAGGCTTTACCATTTGGCAGGTCGCTGTAACCAATGCTTTCACGGGCATTTGGAATGTACTCATTCGCTAAAAAGTCAGCCATTTTTTGATACGCAGGCACTAAACGCTCGCTGATCATCGCCGTGTACGCGCTTGTTAGCTGTGCTTTTTGCTCGTCGCTGAAAGATTCAGGTAACTGAGCAATTGGCCCCCAGAATAATGACTCTTCTGGTTTTTCTACGATATGAGTTTGAAATTGTGGTAATAGTTTTTCAGCAAGCGGTTTAGGAAGAACCACTTTGTCTTTCATGCCTTGGCGCATTGATTGTTCAACACTGTCTAACCAAGCGATGAAACCGTCAGCACGTTTTTCAAATGCTTTATAATCTTCAACCGTATTAAAAGGTTGTGCACTTTGTCCAGAACCTAACGCAGCAAAGGTATTGTGCGCCCCGCCCATTTGGTTAATTGGCATTAAGTAGCTTGGAAACTGAGCGCCTTCAATCGCAAGGTCTAAATCGCGGGCTAGAATTTCGTAGCTCAATAATGACTGACCTGTTAATTGCCCTTTGTCGATATTTGCTAGTTTGTTTTTGTATTCTTTAACAAAGTTAAGCTGCTCGTCGCGGTTTGCTTTACTAATAGGTGCAATAAATTGGTCGTTATATTCGCTGCGACCAATGTAAGTACCACCAATTGGATTAAACTTTAAGCCTGCTTCAAAGTAGTCTGCTAGTAATGTATCAAGTTGCTCTGTGGCTGACGTTGCGCTTGGTGCTTGTTTGCTTACTGCCTGAGTTGTTTTTTCGTTGCTTGGCGTTGATTCATTACAACCAAGTAATGCAAACATCACCGCCGAACTAAGTAGTGCTAGTTTTACGTTTTTCATTCTTTCCCTGCCCTTATATTAAGTACGCGTAAATTATGAGGGTTTAGTTCCCTATTTAGCAAGTATCGCTGCAACTTATCGCAGTTTATTTACACTTTGCAAGCTGATTGCTAGAGTGGCGGCTCGACTTACCAATTTTGAATAAAAATGAAAAAGACAGCTCTTGCTATTAGCTTAGGCCTTGCTTGCCTAACCTCTCTAAATACCTACGCAACCACCTACTTATCGGCAAAAGCCATGGTAGATGTAAATTCAGGTAAACTGATTAAATCACCACTTATCAGTATAGATAATGGTCAAATTACAGCTGTACAAAGCAATAAACAGCCAAACTTAAAAGACGGCGATAAGCACATTCAATTACCAGAGCTGACTCTGGTACCAGGTTTAATGGATATGCATGTGCATTTAACAAGCGATCCTACCGTGCCGCGCAGTGAGCGAATTGGTCAATCGATTCCGCGTAAAGCAATCAAAGCAGCGCACTTTGCCGAAAAAACACTGTATGCAGGTTTTACAACGCTGCGTAACTTAGGCGCAGAAGGCTACAGCGTGATTGCAGTACGCGATGGCATTAACGCAGGCGATATTGTTGGCCCACGTATTTGGGCGGCTGGCCCGTCTTTAGGTGTTACAGGCGGTCACTGCGATAACAACCGTTTACCACCAGAAATGAAATACACCGCAGAAGGCGTTGCTGATGGCCCATGGGCTGTGCGCGCTAAAGTACGTGAAAACATTAAGTACGGTGCCAATGCCATTAAGTTTTGTGCAACAGGCGGCGTATTTTCAAAAGGCACAAAAGTGGGTATTCAACAATATAGCCAAGACGAAATGAACGCCATTGTTGACGAAGCTCATATACGCGGCCTAACTGTTGCAGCCCATGCGCACGGTACCAGTGGTATTAAAGCGGCCATTGTTGCCGGTGTAGACAGTGTTGAGCACGTTAGCTTTGTTGATGACGAAGCCATTAAACTTGCGAAAAAATACGGCACTTGGTTCTCAATGGATATTTACAACACTGAGTACACCCTTGCCTTTGGTGAACAAAACGGGGTTGCAGAAGAAAATCTCAATAAAGAACGCCAAGTATCTAAAAAGCAACGTGATAGCTTTAGCCGTGCAGTAAAAGCAGGCGTAAACATGGTGTTTGGTACCGATGCAGCCATTTACCCTCATGGCGATAACGCAAAGCAGTTTTCACGTATGGTTGAGTTTGGTATGACACCGCTGCAAGCATTGCAGTCTGCCACCATCAATAGTGCTAAACTGCTAAAAGTGGATGATCAACTTGGCCAAATCAAAAGCGGTTTCTTAGCCGATATTATCGCCGTAAAAGGCAACCCGCTTGAAAACATTGCAGTACTTGAAGATGTACAATTTGTTATGAAAGACGGTAAAGTTTTTAAATAAGCTATTATGCTGGCTTTGCATAAGTGGAGCCAGCAACCCACTTTGTATCTATATCGTAAACAAAATTACCAACCATAAAACCAGTTGTTAGCAACTTGTATCCAAACAAAAAAATTCCCCAAAACAGATAAATAAAACTTGAAATGAAAATAGCTCGCATTATCATTGCCGAAAAATCTCGACAGTTTACCTATAATGACGACATATAAATACTCAATTTTAGCCCTAGCCTGCTTAAGCGCATTCAATGCAACCGCCAACGATTTAGACTCAGTTGAACGTATTACCGTTTACGACAAACAAAACCGTGTAGTACTTGAATCTGGCCTTGCCACTAAATCAAATATGACCTTAATGGAAACGCCAGCCCCGGTTGTCGTTGTTGATCAAGAGCTTATCAATTCACAAGGCGCAACAAACTTACAAGACTTAGTGCGTAACATCAGTGGTGTAACCCAAGCCGGTAACAACTACGGTATTGGCGATAACTTAGTGATCCGCGGTTTAGGTGCAAACTATACTTACGATGGCATGTACGGCGGTGCAGGCCTAGGTAACACCTTTAACCCTACACGCTCAATGACCAATGTTGAATCTGTAGAAGTACTTAAAGGCCCTGCAACGGGTTTATATGGTATGGGTAGCGCAGGCGGTGTTATCAACCTTATTGAAAAGAAACCACAATTCACTGAAAAACACACCGTTAATGCAGAGCTTGGTCAATGGGATAGCTACTCACTAGGCTTTGATAGCACAGCGGCATTAACCGAAAACCTTGCTTATCGCGTTAACGCAAAAACCGCTCGCAGCGATGGCTACCGCGACTTAAAAGACGACCGCGATGAAATTTATGGCGCATTAAAATACGTATTAAGCGACAAACAAGACATCATGATTTCTGCCGCTTATATCAAAGATGCCATTGCCGTTGATTCAATTGGCCACCCTATTCGTATTTTTAACAGCGACTCAGTGAATGGTAAAACCGCAGGTGAAGTAACCGCTGCCGATTTAATTAACGATGCAACGGCAAAAGGCCTGCAACTAACCGAACAGCAACGCCAACAATTAGCAGACTCACTGGCAGCAAATGATGGCCTAACACCTTACACCTTTGGTCATAACGGTATTATCTCGCCAATGGCAAATGATAACGAAGGCGAAGAGCTGCGCTTTAAGTTAACCCATAACTACTTTATTACAGATAATTTATTTTTAAATCAGCAACTACAATACCGTAATTACGAATCAAGCTTTGCCCGCCAAACGGGTGCTTATAACTATGTTTATTGGAACCGCAGAGGCGTGATTAATGCCGACCCGCGCGCTCCTTTAGTGGTTGATGACGTACTTTACCCATTTGCAGCGCGTCGCCAAGAATACCGCCAAGTAGAAGCTGACGAAAAATCATGGCAATACTTTGCAGACTTGCGTTATGACTTTAGCTTTGCCGGAATTGATAACGAACTACTGGTAAACGCCAACTACGAAGACCGCGATATTCGTTTTAAACAATACTCAATTTACGATGCCGACAAGGTCATTAAAAACAAAGATGGAGAGGTTATTTACCAAGGTCAATTACCTTACATTTTTGATATTCGTAACCCGAACTGGGGCGAAGGCAGCTTTTTTGATTACGACCCGCTAAAAACCAGCGATTACAACAAAAAGGTTCAGGCTTGGGGTGTGGGTATTCAACATGTTGCCTATATTCACGATACCTTTACAACCCGAGTAGGCGTTGCCTTTAACCGTATTAAACAAAGCTATGAACACTTTGGTGTTGATGCACGCTACCGTGCAAGTGCCGCCGAGCCAACGCCAGAAGCAGATACATCAGACAGCGGTATGACCTACAACCTTGGTGCAACCTACAAACTTAGCGATGATATTTCGTTCTTTGTAAACCACTCTAAAGGCCGTACAGCTTACAGTGTGCTTGGCAGTGTATCGGGTAACGAAGCAGACCGAGATGACGCAGAGTCAGTCAGTAACGACATTGGTATGCGTGTAAAAGCCTTTGACGATCAACTACTAGCCTCACTGGTGGTATTTGATAGTGCCCGTACAAACCTTGAGTATGCCAACCCAGATTATGAAGCCGGTGTATCTGATGCCTCAGTACCAAAAAGCTTTTACGATGGTGAAGAGCAAACCAAAGGTGTTGAGCTTGATTTAAATGCCGATTTAAACGAGCAATGGAAACTTAACGTAAACGCGGTTTATCAAGACGCGCGTGATAAGCAAAATCCAAATTCATCAAGCTTTGATTCTCGCCAAAAAGGTGTGCCTTATGTAACAGCAAGCAGCTGGTTAAGCTATGACGCTAAATGGTTTGATTTAGCCGAGCCTCTTACAATTAGCGCAGGCGTACAATATGTTGATGATCGCAGCACTCATTCAACCTCGTTTGGCATTCCTGATGGCTACGTACCAAGCTACACGGTATACGACGCCGCAATTCAATACCAAACAGTTGATTGGAAACTACAGTTAAACTTAAATAACTTGTTTAACAAAACCTATTACTCAAAAGCAATGTTCTTAGGTGGTATGCCAGGAGAAGAGCGTAATGCTAAATTAACTTTTAGCTACACACTTTAATTGTGAATTGATAGCAAAAAGCGCGGCTTAGTTAGGTCGCGCTTTTTTGTTTGGATTTTTGGTAATAAACATAAGATGATAGATTATAAATGACAGATAATTTTGCAGAGATTTTGTGAATTTTAAGACAATTTTTCTAGTTACAACGCTAGTTTCATTTAAAGGAATCACAATGGAAAACACATACTTCACATGGGCGGAGTTCTCCAAAAATTATAACAACGAAATCAATAGTGCAGATTCTGTTTATTTCAGCATGGAGTCGAATGGCTTAACACCGTATTCAATGCTCGCTTTCGATTTTCATTTTCTTTCTGATAGTAAAGCCAAATTAAATAATTTGGCTTTACTTCTGAAAAATAGTTACGGATATAAAGTTTTAGAGCCAGTTAAGACCGAAAATGGTGCATGGGATTTATCAGGAAAAACGAGTCCCTTTCCTGTAACTGCAGATAACTTGGTGTATTGGACATTAGATATGTATAAAAGAGGATACGAGTTTGATGCAAAATTTGAAGGGTTTGGAGCGCCATTCGATAAAAACAATCAATTTTTTCCGCCATTTGAGGCAACAACAGCAGACGAATTTTTTAACAAAGGTTTTGATTACTATAATCAAGGCAATCTTTCTGCTGCCATTGCGCAATGGACAAATACACTTAAAGTGAATAGCAAAGACGTAGACGCTCTTTATTCGAGAGCGATAGCAAAGAGTGAATTATATGCTTCTAATGCTGCAATGATTGATTATGATAAAGCGATAGAGATTGCACCAAACTTTTCTAGCGCATTATTAAATAGAGGAGCGTTAAAAGATGACAACGGCGATCATCTGGGGGCAATTGCTGATTATGGTACTGTAATTGAAATTATCCCGAAGGATGAAATTACATTGCAGCGCGCTTACGCTAATATGGCAAACTCTTTCAAAGCTGTAGGCGATTTAAAAGCCGCTTGTCAGAATTGGAAAAAAGCAAAAGAGCTTGGTGCAGATTACGTTAATGCACTACTAGCGGAATACTGCAAGAGTTAGATAGGCTATTACAGTCTGTACTGTAACTTTGATGAGAGTTGATAGGATAACAGCCAAACTTTAGCTATACATGTTATAAAATACCAAAAGGTCTGCCATTGAAATACTACAATTCGACAATTATAAAGACTGCAGCAAAAGCATCGTTCTTTTATATCTCTTGGCTAGTTGCATTAATCGGTATTCCAATAGTGTTTTTTAGGGATGGACTTGATCTCATTGAAAAAGCCTTATTATTCACAGGGTTTCTGTTATTTTTCTGGTTGCTGTATTTGCTTTTATGTATTTCATTTCATCGATTTAGTATGCGAAATGAACAAAGTCGTATCAGCTATTTAGCTAAAGAGGATATTGAAAAGGGTAAAGAACTAGGTACATATTTGGATGGTTGGTAAGCATTCAAGTTTTATAAATTTGAGTATGTATATTCTCATTTATAAATTAATCCGATAGGTTAGATAGTTTCTAACTGGTGTAGCATTTATATGCTTGAAACGAGTATCGTCGAATTTAAAAATAAATTCCTTTGGGATTTCAAGATTAGCACCCGCTCTAGCCTATTGTGATTGTTTAAAACAAAGAATGAGTAATATGAGCTTTTATTGGATTATTAATTTTCGTCATTCAACTCAAAATCCAATCTGACTTGCATTTCCTTTTGAGCAACTGGAACACCATTTACAACTTTAGGTTTGAATTTCCATTTCTCCAAGGCAATAACAGCTTCTTTATCAAAAACGATAGACGGATTTGACTCAAGAACTTTGATATTAATTGGGTTTCCATTGCTATCAATATCGAACGAAAGCAAAACCCAGCCTTTTGGAACAGGTTCCACATCAAAAGAAGCACACCCCGATAAAGCATAGATAAGACAAATCAATATCAACTTTTTAATTTTGAACATCCTTTTAACAGTTAACGACCCATTTAGGTTGTAAGCAATACAACGGAATCTTACGCTCTAATAATTAAGCACATAATCAATGTTTGATAAATTGCTTATTAATCCCACCAAACTGCTACTGGGCGGGTTTCAGCGGGTATTTCATAAGCCTCGTAACCTTGATTAACAAAGCCCTCCCAAATTTCGTCAGGTTTTAAGTGTTCAGGGAACCATGAACCTACCTCAGATTCAGAAGCAGAGGTCATTATGTACACTGTATCCGAAAATGGCCAATCTGGATCATCAAAAGCAGACACTTGAATTCTAATATCCTTTACATCAGGTCGTTGAATAATAGCCTTAAATACTCTTAAAAAATCATTGGGATGCGGAATATCAATTAAATTGCATCCTATGCTTCCTACTACATCGTTTCCCTCGAAAAACTCATCAATTGAAAGTAATGGTCTTGGTGTCTCCGGGTCATCTGGATGACCGTTGCGACATACTCTCTCAGTGATTCGTTCTAGTGCTTCCATGGATAGCTCTCTCCTAATTAATTAATTTATAGTTCGCTGACACTGTTGAACACAATGAAAACAGCAAACTGTTAATTTACCCACTTACTGTCTTGTTATATACCCTTTACTTACCTGTTCTTATTTGAGGGAGTTGTATTTGCAATATAACAAACGCAGGAATCAATGGTAAAAAAGCCAACCAAGATAATGGATTAACAACCCAAAACCAGATGAACCAAGCTTCTGCGATAATTAAAAGAAGTAATTTATTAACGCGCTTGAAAAGAATGCAGTCACCGATAGCTAATAAAGGTAAACCAAAACATAACGAGCCAAATAAGACTATAAATGGGTGCGGAGCCTCAATTTGAATGTTTTTTATCACAGAAAAGTAAAATTCGCTCCCATAGCTAGACAACAATGGGCTCATTAGTAAAAACACCCAAACTGCGCTCCAGCTAGCATTACGCTGATGCTTAGAGTGGATTTTATTTTTTTCTTGAAGCTTGCTCAATGCATCCATTTAGCTCAGGCTCTCTCTAAGTAGATAACGAAAAACTATGTGCTACTATGTTTGGTTAAAATTAGTCACGAGAGCGCACGCCAAGGTTTTGCGTCCCAACGAGCGGTACCTAGTGCCATAATTTGTTATAAGGCACTACTAACTACCAGACAAATCACAATAAAGAGGATTACCACGAAAACTTGCTTTAGATCTGACTTCGCTTTTTTAATATACGGATCTAGTTCTGGTCGATAAATGCTATAATTATCTGGTTTTCCGAAAATCAAACCCCAAAACTGGTCAAAGTATTTCAATTGGTTCTCGATTTGCTTAACAAGTCCCTCTTCTCCAAGAGCTTTATTAAACAACTGACCTAAACTTATACTAGCCCTTATCCAAAGTCCAAATCCAATGCTAAAAAATATAAAGAAAAGAATAATTTCCAAATCATTGTTCCTTATAGCACCCTAGTAAGGAGCTGAAAATTCTTGGCTAAAAATCAGCGACGAAGGAGCACAAGCCAAGCTTTAGACGTCCCATAAATGATTGCTTTGTTATGTTTCGTGCATATTTTCACAAAAACTCTCAGTATATTTAAACCCTTTACTTACTTGAGCTGAATCACCTAACGTAAATAACGCACCATCTTCAATGATTACATCAAATTTTATAGTTAAGTTTTGAGCTAAAGTAACACCTAAATTTTTTGCCCGCTTCCTAATTTGAGCGAAATCAGCTTTAAAATGGCAAGTTAACTCACCACAGCAGTATGTATGATTTTTTAAAAAGCTTAATTTCACCGTTACCAGAGAGTTTAAATTACTTAATGAAGTAACTTGCACCCCATAATTATTTTCGAAATCTTTGCCAGTAAAATAGTTTACGAATAAATCATTAATGGTTGCGACTTCAGGTTGCATAATTTTTTCAAGAAACATAACACCCCAAGAAGGGGTAATTACATGTGGGCTAAAATACGGAGCGCAGCGACGGGAGCCCACATGTAATTGTCCCACTTGCTTGGCTGTTATACGTTTTTTAACTTAATAGTTTCAAATAAAACCGGTAAGGCAGAACCGTCGTCAAAAGTACAGCTAGCTTTCACTGCGGCAATAGCTATTTCTTCGGATGTTTTTGTAGTTCCATAAGCGCAATGCAAGGCGCCTAGAGCATATCGCCTTCCAGAGCCTAGTGCCCAATATTTGGAGTATTCGTCAACGGCACGATAACTATCAAATTCATAGATTCCATTGGGGCTGATAATTAGACCGTCTATTTGTGAGGATTCGACTGGTTGCTCGTCATCTTCTCTGGTTTCTATGAAATATTCATCTTTCATTTTTTGATGAATCTTTAAAAGTGAATTAAAGATTTTAGACCTATCGGAGAATTCTAACTCCACAGACTTATCTTTCAGGATGTTTTCTAAAATATTATTGAAATTGTTCCAACCGACTAAACCAACATATGAATCACCGTGTTTAAAAAATTTATGGTTATTCACTTTGTTTTCAGGGCAAACCGTAGTTGAACCATCCGTAGAAAGTGAATCACATGCAATGGTCGCGTATCCGTTTTTTTTAACAACTACCAATGTACTCATGAAGCTCCCTTAACGTATAACAATTCAATAGTGCGCAAATCGCGCATATTTCTACCACGCAACTGCTCACTTTTATGATTACTACGTTTTTATCAAATTAGCTAACCTATTGCTAGTCAACAAAATACTTTAAATTAGTAAAGTGGTCTTACGACAAGAAAGTGCAAATTGCTCATTTTTTTGAATATAGGGGAAAGTTGTAAATTTTGAATATAAAGACTGTATCAAAAAAAATTTTCAATCTTCGTTTGAGGCAGAGCTCTAGAGCAGTTACGTTAACTCATTTTGGGGCAATAACAATTTACAGCACCCTTCTTTTTAGCATAAGAAAAACTGTCAGATTCAATTGAGCCACTCAACTAAACCTGACAGCATTAACTGACTCAGTTTAAAGCGTCATCACGATTCGGCCTGTGATATCGCCTTTTAGCATGTCGTCAAATATATCATTGATATCTTCTAGGCGTTTTTCTTCAATAATGGCTTTAACTTTACCTTTTGCTGCAAAGTCTAGGCATTCTTGTAAGTCCTTACGTGTACCCACAATTGATCCTACAACAGACACACCATTTAATACGGTATCGAAAATTGGCAGTGGCATATCTTCTGGTGGTAAACCTACAAGTACGCACTTACCGCCACGGCGTACGCTTTTATAAGCTTGCTCAAAACCGGGTTTTGATACGGCAGTACACACAACACCATGTGCGCCGCCCACTTGTTCAAAAATGGTTTCTGAGGGCACTTGCTTCATAAAATCTATGGTGATGTCTGCGCCAAGCTCTTTGGCTAGTGCCAACTTGCTCTCGCCGGTATCAACAGCAATCACATTAAAGCCCATTGCTTTTGCGTATTGCACCGCTAAATGGCCTAGGCCGCCAACACCGACAATTGCCACCCAGTCGCCCGCTTTTGCATCAGTCACTTTAAGCGCTTTATAGGTTGTAACCCCCGCACAAAATAGTGGTGCGGCTTCTGCAAAACCTAACCCTTCAGGAATTTTCACCACGTAATCGCCATGAGCTACACAATACTCAGCGTAACCACCATCAACTGAATAACCTGTGTTGTGCTGCTCAAGGCATAAGGTTTCTTTGCCCTCTAAACAAAACTCGCAATGGCCACAGGCGCTATACAACCAAGGAACACCGACACGGTCTCCTACTGATAAGTGTTTAATGTTTGCACCTACTTTTTCGATAGTACCTACGCCTTCATGGCCCGGTACTAATGGCATTTTTGGTTTGACTGGCCAATCTCCATGACAAGCATGTAAATCTGTGTGGCACACCCCACACGCGGCAATTTTAACTAGCACATCGTTAATTCCCACCTCTGGGCATGGAATATCTTCGATAGTTAATTTACCTTTGTACTCTTTATTTACTGCAGCTTTCATAACGTTCCTCCATGGTATAGATTGTGATTCAGCCTATACGATAAACTTATTAACTGTCACTATTATTGATCCACATCAAATAGCTAATCACCACGGCGTTTAATTAAACTATACTTTAAATTCAATAGCTTAAATTTAAAATATGGCGTATCTACACTTTAGTAGTAGCAGATTGCATAGCGGCTATTTCTTTTAGTTATACCCCGAGCGTGCTAGCATTTAATTTCTGAAATTTTTGAATACTAAAAATTATGAGCCTATCTGAAAAAAACTTAGCTTTTGTTATGCACTGCGGTGAAATGGGTAGCCGTTGGGGCTTTAACCGCACCATTGGTCAAATGTGTGGATTATTAACCATTACTAAAGAGCCAATGACGGCCAATGAAATTGCCGATACTTTAAGTATCTCACGCGGAAACGTAAGTATGGGCATTAAAGAGCTACAGTCTTGGCGCTTAATTAAAGTGCATCATATTCCGGGTGACCGTAAAGAATACTACGGCCCTGCTGGCAGCATTTGGGATATGGCCAACCGCGTATTCGAAGAGCGTAAAAAACGCGAGATAGACCCAACCCTTAGCCTGCTTCGCGATAACATTTTAGAAGAAGCCCACAATGATGATGAACGCTTTGCTCAGCAGCAAATGCAAGAAATTCACGACCTGCTCGAAACCGTAACCAAATGGTCTGCAGAGCTACAACGCTTAAGCCCTGAGCAACTTCAAAGCCTAATGAAACTAGGCTCTGGTATTGGTAAAGTGCTTGATTTTAAAGACAAGATTTTGAAAAAGCCGGGGAAAGGGGAATAAGTTAGCGAGTTGCTAGGGGCGAGAGTAAAGTTAACGAGCTACGAGGGGAAAGTTTCGAGTTACAAGAGTAAAGTTTGTAGGAGGCGTTTTAACGCCGAGTATTTGAGGTTCACGGCTGAAGCCGTTCCTACGGGATTCATCGTAGGCGTGAAACTTGTTTCGCGCGCTCTCTTGTAGGTCGTGCTTTAGCGCGTTTTGAACGGGTAATCATAACTACACTTGCCTTTGCTATACTAATAACTAAGCGTTTATTTACGTTATGACTTAAAAGGATCTTAGGCTATGTATAAACAGACAGAAATAAATTACTCGTTAATTGTTATTTTATTAGTGATTAGTGCCTTTATAATTTTATCGCCTGAACTGGCTGATCTCAAAATAATTATATTATCGATAAACCTGCTTGTTACTTTGTTGTTCTTTTCACTAACAATAGTAATCGATGAACAAAAGCTTCGTTGGTATTTTGGTTTTGGGATTATTAGCAAAGATGTTGAATTATCTCAGATTGCACAGACCTCAGCTTACAAAACAAAGTGGTATCAAGGAATTGGCATTCGTATGCTAAATGATGGCTGGTTATACAATGCGTCAGTTGGACAAGCCATTAAAATAACTTTAACTGACGGAAAAAACATATACCTTGGCTGTAAAGACGCTGATGCACTACAAAAAACACTGATATAAACGTTTAAAAATTGTATCTAGGGAAAGTTTGCGAGTTTGTAGGAGGCGTTTCAACGCTGAACATTTAAAGATTCACGGCTGAAGCCGTTCCTACAAAAAATGTTCAAGATTGTGTCGCCATAAATGACGACCTACACCAATAAAATTTCTCGACGTAGGAGGCGTTTTAACGCCGAATAAGTTAGCAAGTTGCTCGGGTAAAACTTGTAGCTTTACCCTTGGACCTTGCTAACTTTTATTAATCAATTACTTAATCGCTGGGTAACCGATGCGATCTGATAAGTAACCAACACTGGTTGCAAAGTAATACGAGCGATTCCAGTGCATAAGTGCTTTGTAGTTATCGTAGGCTAGATACATACGACCGTTTACGTCATCTGGCATTACCATTGCGGCGGTAACATCAACGTTTGGTAAGTCGCTACCATCCATTTTACGAACACCGATTGCTTGCCAATCAGCAAGGCTGCGCTCTGAATCTTTCCAATACTCTAACCATTGGCTGCGTGTTCTAGTGCCACGCTTAAGAATATTTGAGTTATCAAAGCCTTCAGGTAATTTAACTTGGCGACCCCAGGTTAAATCATCGTTCCAACCTGCTTGCTTAAGGTAGTTAGCAATTGAAGCGAATGCGTCTTCTTCTGTGGTCCAAATATCTTTGCGGCCATCACCATTGTAATCAACAGCGTAAGCGTTAAATGAGGTAGGCATAAACTGGGTTTGCCCCATTGCACCAGCCCACGAGCCTTTGAACTTATCAAGGGTAATGTGGCCCTCTTTTAAGATATCAAGCGCTGCCCAAAGTTGATTTTTGTACATGGTTTCGCGGCGACCATCAAAAGCAAGTGTAACTAATGATGCAATTACACTGTGACCACCTTGGATTTTACCGAAGTTACTTTCAAGGCCCCAAAGTGCAACAATAAAGCGTGCTTGAACGCCGTATTCTTTAGCTACTTTTTCAAGAACCTCTTGGTTTTCTTTGTATAGCTTACGCGCGCGGTCAATTTTCCATTGCGGCACACGTTTTGGTAAATAAGTTTCGAGGGTTTCTTTTACTTCTGGCTGATTTTTATCAGCTGAGATCACTTTCTTTTTGAATTTAGCTGTTGCAAGTGCTTGATCAACTAAGGCTTCATCATAGCCTTTTTCAAGTGCTTCTTTTTTTAATGCTGCAACGTAAACGTCAAAATCAGCTTGTGTCTTTTGTTCTGCCAATACTGAAGTACTTAGTGAAGCACTGAGTAAAATGACGGCAAGTTTTTTAATCACTCTCAACTCCCTTGTCTTTTTTAAATTGGGTTAACAGATTTTCTTCCGGCGGAGGTAATTGCAAGTAGAACCCTTGGTCAATTAACGCTTGCTTAACCGCGTCTAAGTCTGCCACACCTAACTTTTCGCGGCTTGCTAGATTAATCATCATCACGTACTTAGGTTGACCAAACGTTTCTAGTAATGGTTCAGGTACGCGTGAGAAATCATCTCTTTTTTCTACAAAAAGGTATGTATCCGCTTTTTTAATACTTTTATACACCGCAGTTAGCATTATGGCCCTATAATATCTTGCTTAACGAAGGCGCACACTATAACATGAGTGATATAATAAGTTAGAAAAAATAGATTAGATTTTTACTGTATATGCCTTGTTCAGCCTGTGTTTATACTTAAATAATCCTAATCCAGACAATTCAATTGAGCGTGTATGTCGGAACAAATTTTTGAATTAAAAGGGAACCTTTTTACGTTATCTGTTTTACATTTATTTTCAGCAGATACAGCCCTTTTAAGTAAGCAGTTAGATGAGAAAATCGCCCAAGCACCTAAGTTCTTTGCCGGTGCGCCTATCGTAATCAACTTAAGCGACGTACAAGATGAAGCGCTTGATTTCTCTTTCTTAAAATCAATGTTAAGCGGCCTTTCGTTAAACCCTGTTGGGGTTTGTAATGGCTCTCAAGAGCAAAACGAAAGCGCAAAAGCTGCGGGCCTGTCGGTTTTAAATTATTCACAAGACGTTAAGGGTGCAACCGCTAAACAACAAACAAATACATCTATCGTTGAAAAAACCGTTCACCTGCCTGCGCAAGTTATTCATGGCACTGTACGTTCGGGTCAGCAAGTGTATGCAAAAGACCGCGACCTAATCGTAATTGGTGCTGTAAGTCATGGCGCCGAAGTGATTAGCGATGGCAACGTGCACATTTATGGCACCCTTCGCGGCCGTGCAATTGCAGGGGCTAAAGGTTACAACGAAGCAAATATATTTTGCCAAAAATTAGAAGCAGAACTTGTTTCGATTAATGGTAGTTATTGGATCAGCGACTCTCTACAAGGTGAACACTGGGGCAGCGCAGTACAAATCCAACAAAAAAATGATTCATTAGAAATTTCAGCTTTGGTTAAAGGATAAATCTCATGGCAAAAGTGATTGTCGTTACTTCTGGTAAAGGTGGTGTTGGTAAAACCACATCGAGTGCTGCGATTGGCACAGGTTTAGCGCTTAAGGGCTTTAAAACCGTTATTATCGACTTTGATATCGGTCTACGTAATCTTGACCTTATCATGGGTTGTGAACGCCGTGTTGTTTATGATTTTGTAAACGTAATCAATGGCGAAGCTAACTTAAATCAAGCACTTATTAAAGATAAGCGCGTTGATAAGCTACATATTTTACCTGCCTCACAAACCCGTGATAAAGACGCCCTAACCCGTGACGGTGTTGAGCGCGTATTAAACGAGCTGAAAAAAGATTTTGATTACATTGTGTGTGATTCTCCAGCGGGTATCGAAGCTGGTGCAATGATGGCAATGTACTTCGCTGATGAAGCGATTGTAACAACGAACCCAGAAGTATCATCAGTACGTGACTCTGACCGAATTCTTGGCATTTTACACAGCAAATCAAAACGTGCTGAAGAAGGCCTTGAAAGCGTAAAAGAACATCTACTATTAACTCGCTATAATCCTGAGCGTGTTGAAAAAGGCGAAATGCTTTCGGTAGAAGACGTACAAGAAATCTTAGCGATTAAACTACTGGGCGTTATTCCTGAATCACAAGCTGTACTTAGTGCATCAAACTCTGGTCAACCGGTAATCCTTGATGGTGAATCGGATGCAGGCCAAGCATACACAGATGCAATCAATCGTTTATTAGGCGAAACTGTTGATTTTCGTTTCTTAGACGTAGAGAAAAAAGGCTTATTTAAACGGATTTTTGGAGGTTAATGTGTCTTTACTTGACTACTTCCGCTCAGAAAAGAAAAGCAGTGCGTCATTAGCAAAAGAGCGATTGCAGATCATTGTCGCGCACGAACGTTCACAGCGTGGTACACCAGATTACTTACCACAGCTAAAACAAGACATCCTTGATGTTATTCGTAAATACGTGAATGTAAACACTGATGCAGTTCAGGTGCAGTTTGACCAAAACGAAGATGACTTAGCCGTACTTGAGCTAAACGTCACCTTACCTGACGAAGAAAAGAAATAGTCAAAATTGGGCGCTTAGTTTTTTAACAGCGCCCTTTTTTATTTCTGCCACTGCATATGAAACTCATAGTCGTCTTCGCCTAGAGTTTTAAACCCTGCCCGTTGATATAATCCATACGCTGGATTCGCTTTTAGCACAGTTAAATTGATCTCTGCTGTTTGCGCTTTGAGTGCATCTAACACCTTAGTGCCTAACCCTTTGCCCTGCTCTTTAGGTGCAATTTGTAGTTGTAATAAACTGATTGCTTGGTCACTCACGATGAACTTTGCTGCGCCTACACATTGCCCATCATTTAACACTAAATGACTGTGCTCAAAATGCTCAGCCACTCTTGCTTGATGTTGCTCAAGTGATAAAAATAACCCCTGATTCTCTAAGTGCTCAACCATGGTATTTAATCTTAAGTCGAGTAAATAGGCTTTGTCTTGCTCCGTTGTTTTTACAAATTCAATCATTATTGTCTTAAAAAAGAAAAAGGTACTTTAATAAAAGTACCTTTTTAGGTTGCAACAAACAACATCTCTTGGGTTAGAAATTATAATTTGCGCCTAGGTAAAAACGGCGGCCTGAATATTGGTTATAGGTAAAGCGATTGCTTTGTTTCCAATATCCTTCTTCTATTTCTTCTGTTAGGTTCACCACTGACGCGGTAAACGAAAGATCCTCTGTTAAGTTATACGAGGCATTCACATCTAGCTGACCATAGTCTTTGGTATATAAGTTGTAGCCTTGGTGAATACCGTTGGCACGGTCATCTTTCCAGTTGTAAGACGCACGAACACTAAAGTCGTCATTTTCAAAGTACACCGACACATTATATTGGTGCTTAGCGGTGCCTGGTATTTCGGCCTCTGTTTTTTGTCCGTCTGTCGAGACTTCGCTGGTGCTGGTATCTGTGTAGGTATAGTTAGTTAAAATACCAAAACCATTATCAAACGAATGCTGGAAGAACAGCTCTAAACCTTCTGACTTTGCATCACCGCCACCCACTTTGGTGTTCATTTCGACTTCTATTGGGCCGTTACAACAATCGTGTTCTCGCTCTACAATTTCTACTGTCGAGATTGGTAAGTTAGAAATATCTTTAGAGAATAATGTCGCACCCAGTGCAGAACCATCGCCGTAATACCATTCAATACCTAAATCAAATTGGTCAGATAACATAGGTTCAAGGCCTGTGTTTACCGAGGTACCATTACCACGGCCTGTCCATGAATCTGGCGAGTTAATATTAACTGGAGGACCGTAAGACTCTGCTTGGCTTAAGTCTGAATAGCTCACTCTTGCCATAGTACGTGCTGCTGCAAAACGCACCACAAGATCTTCGGTTGCATCCCATGCAAGGTTAAAGCTTGGTAATACTTCACTGCCATCGCTACTGCGCTCGTTTGGATCGGTATCGTCATCGTCTTGACCAATGACATCATCGTAGGTCAAGGTGCTTAGTTCAGTATTAACATAACGCACACCGGCATTACCGCGGAAATCTTGCCATTCAAAATCAGCTTGGGTGTAAACAGACCAAATTTTCTCTTCAAGGGCGTACGTGCCCGAAAGTGTTGGCACCACTGTTTGGCTAAAGTTTTCTTTTAAGTAGTTATCAAGGGCTCCAAAATCGAACGCTAAAAAGTTAAATGCACCTGTATCACCTGCACTGTTATCAACTATATGGTCGCTTACCAATGTTGGTGCATCTGGGTGAAAATCTGGATTATGGAACCACTCAGTGCCTGGCAAGTAACCGCGGTAACCGCCGTTATCAGCAATGCCGTCATCCCAACGAAAGTCGTTACGAATGCCTTTAATTTCGTGGTCGCGGTATTTGGCACCTACATAGACACGGGTGAAAAAGTTGCCATCAAGGTCAAATTTTACATCTGTTTGAATGTAATCTTCTGAGTCTTCATTTTCAGATGAGTATGAGTCAAACCAATCATAATATTGATATGCTTCTTTATCGGTGGCTAAATCAGTCGACACTTCGTAGCTTGGATTACCGTTTTCAATTGACCATAACCAGCTGTTTACTGAGCCTAAACGCGCATCTATATTAGCGTAGGTTTCTTTTGAGGTGCCGCCTTCAGCTTCGGTATGACCCAGCTTTAATGTAACACTGTAAGTATCACCATAATAAGTGCCTTCAAAATCATAGGTATTTGATTTTGATTCGCCAAAACGCTCACGCCCTGTTAACTGCGGCGACAATAAACCACGGCGAACAGCCACACCACCATTTACATCGGCATCACCCCAGTTATTATCATTAAGTAAACCATTATCGCCATTACCATAGGCAACCACAGTATCGCCATCAAGCACAATGCCGTAATACGGGTTGTGGTTATCATTCCATTCGGCAAAGGTAATGCTTTGTCCTGTTTGGTCGTAACCTAGCTTGGCACCAAAATAGTTAAAGTTTAAATCAAGTCTGTCGCTCGGTGCCCACTGAACAGCCACTTGATAACCATCGCGTGTACGGTCTTGGTTTGAGTTATTAACACTCATCGCACGAGGTGCCCATACATTGTTGTAAACTTCGCCAGTGGCTTGGTCTACCAGCGCTGGGCGCTCTGCCCCTTCAACGGTATCTGAGTGAAAACGCCAATGTGATGCGTTGTTAGTAATGGTGGTTACGGTGCGATCTTGACGAGTAAAACCGGCCAGTACACCAAAGTTTTCGTCGTCATTTTTCCATGAATACAGCACATTTACTTGCGGCTTAGTGTCTTCAGACACATCATCGTAAGTCACCTCTGCACTTAACACCCCTGAATTTGCTTCCATCTCAAGCGGTTTACGGGTGTGTAAAATAACCGTACCACCAATACCGCCTTCATCGATCCGTGCTTCTGCACTTTTGTACACTTCTACACTTTTGATCATGCTTGAAGGCAATAACGTGTAATTAAAACTACGGGTAGGAGTACCAGAACCTGATGAAGCAATATAGTTACCGTTTAATTGAGTGAGAGTCCAATCTGGTGACGTACCACGAATACTCACACGGCTACCTTCGCCACCGTCGCGGTCAATCAAAACGCCCGATACACGTTGCAATGAGTCAGCGACGTTTTTATCGGGAAACTTACCAATATCCTCTGCGGTGATTGCATCAACTGTTGCCGTTGAAAGTCGTTTTATTGCTAAGTTTTCTGCGGTTGAAGAACGAATACCTCGAACTTCAATCACTTCTACATCATCATTTGCTTGCTCTGCTGCATAGCTTGTATTGATTGCCGCCAGTAGCGAAATCAAAATTGCATTACGCTTAAAATGCCTTCCTTGCCCTTTTGTTTTTATTACAGTTTGCTTGCCCATGCCTATCTCCAGTTGTGTGTTCTGTTTTTGTATAAGAGGTTTTAGCCCCTGCAAAAACGATTTATTGTTGTCGGTTTTTAAACTGATTATTGGTAGTTAACAGCTTGTTAAACTCAAACTCAGAATAGGGTGAGTGGTCAAAAAGTGATAATAAAAATTCGGTGAGAGATATGACAAAATCGGCGTTAGGAATATTTTATATTCATTTTTATACTTTCTGAATTATAGTTAAGCTCAGCGAATTTGAGTTAACTGGCTCAGCAAAACAAACTCAAAAATACATTTAAAATATTGATAATAAATAACAATTTAACATATTGCGTATTTATTGACGACTCAGAAATTGAGTGACTAAAAAATAGGTGTAATAGATATGGTAAAAACACGCCCATGAAAAATGGTAAATTTCTTGAAGTATGCCTAAACGAAGGGTGCTTTAAGCAGCTCGCTAACAACATTTCAATGGCTAGTAACTTAGGCGCAAAGCGCTTTGAATTGTGCAGTAATTTACACCTAGGTGGCTTAACACCAAGTGTTAATGCGATTGATTGCGCTGTAAAAAGCCTGACTAATAGTGCAGAGTTAGTGGTGATGATACGCCCCAAAGCTGGTAATTTTTTTGTTAGTGCTGAGTGCCACCAAGTTATGCAAAAACAAATAACAATGGCAGCGAGTGCGGGAGCGCATGGCGTGGTATTTGGGGCAGTTAAACACGGCGAACTTGATTTAGAAGTGACCCGCTCTTTAGTTGCCACAGCCAAACAGCATGGCCTGATGGTGACCTTTCACCGTGCATTCGACACCCTAACAAACCCGTTAAGCGCACTTGATAAACTGATTAGTTTAGGCGTTGACCGCATATTAACAGCAGGCACGCCGTGGCAAAGCGGCCAAAGTGCTGTTGATGGCCTAAATCAGCTCAACACATACTTAGTGCACAGCGCTAATCAGATAGAAATTGTTATGGGGGGTGGTGTGACCATAGAAAACGCTGAAGCTCTTTGGCAAATAATAAAAAACCATTCAGCCAATGCAGCTGTGCATGTACACTCATGTGTGCACAACGAAAACGGTGCAATTAACGCTGAGGCTATCAATAAGCTTCTTTCAAAGGATTAATCATGGCAACGTATTTTTTAGGTATCGATGGCGGTGGCAGTAAGTGTAAAGTTCGTTTAGAAAACGAAAATGGCTCACTACTTAGCGAAGCCATAAGTGGCTCAGCAAACGTGGCCACCAGCTGCCAACAAAGCCAAGAGTCAATACTTCACGCTACTGAACTTGCTTTTCATGAGGCAGGGCTTGCCTTAAGCGAGCTGAAAAACACTTATGCGCATGCAGGGCTTGCCGGTGCTAATATCGACTCTGCCTATCAAGCTATGACCAAATGGCAGCATCCTTTTGCCAAGTTTACCCTCTCAACAGACATGCTAATTGCCTGTAAAGGCGCACATCAACACCATGATGGCGCAGTGATTATTCTTGGTACGGGCTTTTGTGCGGGTTACCAACAACAAAACCAATTTAGCGAATTAGGTGGTTACGGATTATTACTGAGCGATGGTGCCAGTGGTGGTTGGTTAGGCTTACAACTTTGCCGAAAAGCATTTGCAGTACTTGATGGTGTTGCGCATAGTTCAGCGGCTATAGATGCCCTACTCACCCAACTTAACTGCCACTCAAGCCAAGCGTTAAGTCAGCGTTTAATATCAGCGCGCCCGGCTGAGCTTGCCAAATTTGCGCCGCTCGTTTTTAGCCATTCTGACGATGCTTTTTGTCAGCAATTAATCAATGAAGCGTGCGCATACATTACCCGCTATATCGCTTACTTTGAAAAGCAAGGTATTGAAAACGTCACCTTGATGGGCGGTATTGCTAGTGCTATCACGCCTTACTTAACTGATGCCAGTAAAGCGCATTTAACCCGCGCCCTTGCCAGTGCAGAGCAAGGGGCTATTTTAATGGCAAGAGCTGCAATTTAATCACCTAATTGCGAGCGCATTTGTGAGGGAATTTCGCCAAACAAACGCCGAAATTGTTTACTGAAGTAACTCGGTTCAGAAAACCCGCACTGATAGGCCACTTGTGAAATGGGCAGTTGCGTTTCAATTAGCAGCTTGCGGGCATTTTCGAGGCGCACTTCGTTAATAAATTGATTGGGTGTTTTTGCTAAGTGTTTTTTAAAACGACGCTCTAAGGCGCTCACCGACAAGTGTGCAAGCTCTGCTAATTCATCAATGCTGATCTGACGATGATAATGCTCGCGAATAAATTTTACCGGCTCTTCAATTGCCCTTACATGAGAAAGTGCTTTTGAGGTTTTTTGTAAATGTCGGGTCACTCCGTAAGTGCCAATCACATTGCCATCGTGATCTTTTAAAGCATGCTTTGATGTAGAAAACCAACCAAGCTCACCTTGTTGGGTTTGGTTAAGCTCTAAACGGTCGGTTACTATGTAGCCTTCCATCACCCGTTTATCGTCATTTACGTATTGAAACGCGAGGTGCTTTGGTGAAAAATCGAAGTCTGTTTTTAGCAATATTTGCTCCAGTGTTTTATAACCCTGATGCTCAATAAAATGCTGATTACAATGCAAGATTCTACTATCTGTGTCTTTTACCCAAAAGAGGATATCTGGCAGTAAATCAAATGCAGCAATCAGCTGATTTACGCCAGCTTTTTTTATTATTTCTTGAATATCCATCGCTTAATTTTGTCTCAATACAGAACAGCCCTATATATTTTAAACGCCGATTTTGTTGCATTGTCAACCGAATTTTTATTAGCGCTTATTGGCTAAGCTTTCCTATTATCAATAACATGATATTAACAGTAGCAAACGCTATTTAAATTAGGAGCGCTTAAGATGAGCAAAGCTAAGATCCGCATGGCAATGGTAGGCGGTGGCGATGGTGCCTTCATTGGCGCTATTCATCGAATTGCAGCGCGATTAGACGGAATGATTGAGCTTGTTGCAGGCGCATTCAGTTCAGACGCAAACAAATGTAAAGCAACTGGCGAACTACTTGGGCTTGATAGCAGCCGTTGCTACGACAGTTACCATACGCTATTTACCGAAGAAGCAAAATTACCCGCTGATGAGCGTATTGATTTTGTGGCTATTGTCACGCCAAACCATTTACATTTTCCGGTCGCGAAAATGGCGCTTGAATATGGCTTTCATGTACTCTCAGATAAACCTGCAACGCTCACTCTCACAGAAGCAGAGCAATTACAAAGCATCATTGCAAAGCAGCAGGTTTTATATGGGTTAACCCACACTTACACCGGTTACCCTATGGTCAAAGAAGCCAAGCATCGCGTAAAAGCAGGCGAGCTTGGCACCATACGTAAAGTGATTGTTGAGTACACCCAAGGCTGGTTATCTCAACGTGAAGACGAGGGCTCAAAGCAAGCGAGCTGGCGTTTAGACACCAGTAAGGCTGGCATTAGTTGTTGTATGGGTGACATTGGCGTGCATGCAGCTAACTTAGCCGAGTATGTCTCTGATCTCGAAATCACCGAGCTTTGCGCCGATTTAAACCATGTAGTTGAAGGCCGAGCCCTTGATGATGATGGCACTGTGCTACTTAGATTCAATAATGGTTGTAAAGGCGTTTTACTGGCAAGCCAAATTGCTGTTGGCGATGAAAACAACTTACGTCTGCGAATTTATGGCGATAAAGCCAGTCTTGAATGGTCGCAACTTGAGCCAAATAGCTTATGGCTACGAGGCCACAATCAAGCCGCAACATTACTTAGAGCGGGCGTAGGTGAATTACACCCTGACACGCAAAATGCCCTGCGCGCCCCTGCCGGTCACCCAGAAGGCTACCTTGAAGCATTTGCCAATATTTACAGCAATTTTGCAGCGCAGATCCATGCATTTAAGCAAGGCGATAACGCAACAAATTCAGCATTTGATGTGCCAGGCATCAATGAGGCTGTGCGTGGTATGGCGTTTATTGAGCATGTTGTTGCTTCAGCTAAACAAGATACTAAATGGCACAAATTACAGATTGGATAATAAAGAATGAATAAAATCAAAGGGCCAGCAATATTTTTGGCGCAGTTTATTTCAGAGCAAGCACCCTTCAATAACTTTAAAGGTTTATGTGAGTGGGCAAGCGGTTTAGGTTACAAAGCGATTCAAGTGCCAACCTCAAATCCAGATATTTTCGATTTAGAAAAAGCAGCTCAAAGCCAGCAATACTGCGATGAAGTCACTGGTATTGCCACAGAGTATGGACTTACAATTTCAGAGTTATCAACACATTTGCAAGGCCAGTTAATTGCTGTACACCCTGCGTACGATGAAATGTTTGATAACTTTGCCGCAGAGCATGTAAAAGGTAACCCTGCAGCGCGAACAAAGTGGGCAACAGAGCAACTGATGATGGCTGCTAAAGCAAGTAAAAACCTTGGTTTAACAACCCATGCGACGTTCTCGGGTTCTTTTTTATGGCATACCTTTTACCCGTGGCCACAGCGTCCACAAGGACTTGTTGAACAAGGCTTTAGTGAACTTGCTAAGCGTTGGTTACCCATTTTAGATTGCTTTGACGAGCATGGCGTGGATGTGTGTTATGAATTGCATCCAGGTGAAGATCTACATGATGGTGTGACATTTGAGCGCTTTTTAGCGGCAACCAATAATCACCCACGCGTGAATATTCTTTATGATCCGAGCCACTTCGTACTGCAACAGCTCGACTATTTAGCGTTTATCGATATTTATCATTCGCGCATTAAGGCGTTCCATGTCAAAGATGCCGAATTTATCGCAAATGGCCGCTCAGGTGTTTATGGCGGATTTCAAAACTGGCAAGACCGACCAGGGCGTTTTCGTTCTTTAGGTGATGGCCAAGTAGATTTTAAGCAAATCTTTAGCAAGTTAACTCAATATGGTTTTGATGGTTGGGCTGTACTTGAATGGGAATGTTGCTTAAAGCACCCAGAAGATGGGGCAAGAGAAGGCGCTGAGTTTATTAAAGCACACATAATAAACCCAACAGACAAAGCCTTTGACGATTTTGCCAGTGGCGCAACAAACACTGAGCGTAATAATCGAATTTTAGGTTTATAAAACCGACAACAATTGAACACACAGGACACACAATATGGACAACAATAATTATAACCGCATAGTCTTTCGGCTTTGCTGTATAGCACTGATTGTGACCTCTATGACCTTTGCCATTCGTGCTGGTATTTTGGGTCAACTTGGCAGTGAGTTTGGCTTAACCGACACCGAACTAGGTTGGGTTAATGCCATGGCATTTTTAGGTTTTCCCGTTGCGACTATGGTCGGCGGTATTATTTATAATGCCATTGGCGCGAAGAAATTAGTGGCTTTAGCGTTTATTTGTCATTTACTTGGTCTTGTTTTAACTATCACTGCTGATGGTTTTTGGGGCTTACTGGTTTCTACCTTTTTGATTGGTTTTGCCAACGGGGCTGTTGAAGCGGGCTGTAATCCACTGATTGCAGAAATGTACCCTAAAAATACCACCACTATGCTAAACCGTTTTCATGTTTGGTTCCCTGGTGGCATTGTGATAGGCGCACTTGCGTCGAATTTTATGTCGGGAGCGGGTTTAAACTGGCAATGGCAAGTGGCTTTAATTTTAGTTCCTACGGTTATTTATGGCGCTATGCTGATCAAAGCGCAGTTTCCACGCTTTGATACACGCACTCACTCAACTAGCAGCAATATTCGCCACTTATTCACGCCGTTATACATCTTTTTAATTGCCTGCATGACATTCACCGCAACCACTGAGTTTGGCACACAACAATGGATTGAGCGTATTTTAGGTTCATCGGGTGCCTCTCCTATGGTGGTATTAGCCTTGATCACTGGCCTAATGGCTGTTGGTCGCTTCTTTGCAGGCCCCATTGTGCATAAGCTCAACCCTACTGGTGTATTACTTGGATCTGCCATTTGTGCAAGCTTAGGTATCTTCATGATGAGCCAAGCCGAGGGCAGCATGATATATCTAGCAGCGATGCTTTTTGCACTTGGCGTTACCTACTTTTGGCCGACCATGCTTGGCTGCGTTGCTGAATACATTCCAAAGTCAGGGGCGCTGGGTATGTCGTTAATGGGTGGTGCAGGCATGTTTGCTATGAGCATTTGGAACCCTGTAATTGGTAGCTGGATAGATACCGCACGCTCATCGGCACAGGCAAGTGGCGCAAGCGCTGAACAAATTGAAATTTTAGCCGGACAGGCTGTATTACAAAACCTACTGATCTTCCCAATTATTTTAATCGTCGCATTCATTGGGTTGCATCTAGTAATTAATAACAACAAACGCACCGAAAAATGTGCGTCTTAAGCAAGTAAATCGTCGAGGAACACTATGTTTAAATCTCTTAAAGCACTGACTTTAATGCTCACCGTTAGTAGCTGTGCACTCGCTAATGCGGCTGATAATCAGCTTACACAACAAGAAAAGCAAGCTGGCTGGCAGTTGTTGTTTGACGGCAAAGATATGTCGCAATGGCGTAATTTTAAAAGCGAATCTTTAAATCCTGCATGGGTCGTTGAAGATGGCGCTATGACATTAACCAAAGGTGGTGGCGACCTGCTTACTAAAAAGCAGTACCAAAACTTTGAATTACAGATTGATTGGAAAATCTCTACCAAAGGCAATAGCGGTATTTTTGTGTTAGCTGATGAAACCGGACAGATGATTTACTCTCATGCGCCTGAAATTCAAATTATCGATAACGAAGAACACCCAGATACCGAAATTGACTCGCACTTAGCAGGGTCAATTTACGATTTATTTGCAGCGCCAGTTGCGGCGCACAAACCAGCAAATAGCTGGAACCATGTACGCATTAAAATGCAAGACAACCACTTACAAGTTTGGCAAAACGGTATTAGCACCACCAGCATTGTGATTGGCAGTACAACATGGAACACCCTTGTTAAAGGCAGTAAGTTTGCAACTTGGAAAAACTTTGCAACGGCTGAACAAGGTCATATCGGGCTTCAAGACCATGGTGACAAAGTGTGGTTTAAAAATATAAAAATCAAGGAGCTATAAGATGTCTGATTTTAAACATAAGGTATTAGTTGTTGGCTCTGGTGCTGGCGGTGCAATGGCCGCATACACGTTAACCAAGCTTGGTCACAAGGTGTTATTACTTGAAGCGGGCCGTAATTATGACCCGAAAACAGAAAGCCCGATGTTTCGTCGTAACAACGAAGCCCCACTTATGGGTGCAGGTAACAAAGACAAAAACTTTGGCTTTTACGACGCAACCGTTGATGGCGGCTGGCAAGTACCTGATGAGCCATACACGAGTGCCAAAGGGAGCGACTTTTATTGGTGGCGCGCACGTATGTTAGGTGGTCGAACTAACCACTGGGGCCGCTATTCATTACGCTTTAGTGAGCACGATTTTAAAGGTAAAAGCCGTGATGGTCACGGTGCCGACTGGCCATTTGAATACGCTGATTTAGCACCTTGGTACGATAAAACAGAAGAGCTTGTTGGCGTATGTGGCACTAATACAGGCCATGAAGATATGCCAGATTCGTCACCGGGTATTTTACAGCCGCCACCAAAACCGCGTGTGCCTGAACTTCTAATTGCCGCTTCTGCAAAGAAAATGGGCATTCAAGCAGTGCCGATGCATCGCGCGGTATTAACTCGCCCGAAAGATGATCGCATGGCGTGTTTTTATGCAACACCTTGTGGCTCTGGTTGCTCAATTGGTGCTGCTTTCCAAACTACGACATCATTACTGCCAATGGCAAAAGCCACCGGAAACTTAAAAGTCATTACCGATGCTATGGTTAAATCAGTTAAGGTTGATGAGCAAGGTAAAGTCACTGGCGTCACTTATGTTGATAAACACACAATAACCGAACATGCTATTGATGCCGATGTGGTTATCTTAGCCGCCAGCGCCTGTGAATCAGCACGTATTTTATTAAACTCAAAGAATAAAAAGCACCCTAAAGGCCTTGCTAACTCAAGTGGCCAAGTAGGTCGAAACTTGATGGATTCGACGGGTGCATGGTTAGGTGCGCAAATTCCGGCACTTAAAGGTCGCCCACGTTATAACGAAGATGGACATACCGCTAATCACTTATTTATTCCTTGGTGGGGTCATCAAGCACAAGCTAACAATGAATTAGATTTCCCACGTGGTTATCACTTTGAAATTGGCGGTGGCTTTAGACAACCAGGCTCGGGTGTATCGGGTGATAAACAAGGCTATGGCCCTGCCCTTAAACAGCAAATTCGTGATGCATATGGCTCTTACGTTGGTTTTGCTCTGCGTGGCGAGATGTTACCGAACAAAGATACCTACATGGAAATTGACGAAAACGTTAAAGACAAATGGGGTATTCCGGTATCAAAGTTCCACTTTAAGTGGTCTGACAGAGAATTAAAGCAAATCGAACATGGTTTAAAAACTGCGAAGCAAATTCTAGAAAACATGGGGGCGACCGTTGGCGAACTCCCGCCTGCTGAAAAAGCAATTTCAAAAGGTGGCGAAATCATTCACGAAGTGGGCACCACACGAATGGGCAGCTCAAAGAAAGACTCAGTCACCAATCAATGGGGTCAAACATGGGATTGTAATAACCTATTTGTTATGGATGCCGGTGTATTTGCTTCTAACCCTCATAAAAACTGTACGCTCACCATCATGACACTGGCAATGCGTAATTCAACTTGGCTTGCTCAACAAATTGATAACGGGGTACTTTAATTATGCATCATCGTAACGAACACGACTCATATAACTATGTTTCAAACATGAGCCGCCGTGAGTCTTTAAAATGGCTTGGTCTATTAGCTGCGGGCTCGGCGGTTGGTTTAACTGCTGGGTGCACAAAAGCACTTGAAGATGACGGTGCAGTCTCTGCAAAAGAGCATTGGCCTGATTTAGATATTAAGCCTGTGACCGCTAAAGGCTATGGTCAAGACCCTAATTTGGTGATGCCACCAGAATCACCTTGGCCGCTGACCTTAACCGCAGACGAGCTTACGTTAGTTGCGCTTTTATCTGATTACATTGTACCGCGCGAAGGCGCTATTCCTTCAGCCAGTGAACTACAAGTACCGGCCGTTATTAATGAATGGGTGAGCGCGCCGTATGAAGGCCAACAACGCGATAGAATTAAAATTTTAAATTCATTAGCGTGGCTTAACGATGAAGCACAGCTTCGTTTTAAAAAGCAATTTGTTGCACTTAACGAAAAGCAACATCGCGCGATTTTAGACGATATTGCGTTTTTAAACGAGCAAACACCTCTGCAATTTCAGCGTATTGGTAAAGCCTTTTTACGCTTTAAAGAGTTAGTGCTTGCTGCCTTTTTCTGTACACCTGAAGGCTGTAAAGACATTGGTTATCTTGGCAATGTACCTATTGCAGGTGATTACCCTGGTCCTTCTGATGAAGCAAAAGCCCACTTAGATCAGGTTTTAGCTGAGCTTGGTTTAAGCGAGTACGCCTATATCGATTAACTTTCCCCCTTGTGTTATTTGTAACACAGTGCAGGGGGTCACTCCCCTGCTTTTTTAGGATTGAAGTATGTTTAAAACCCGCATTTTATTGCTCATTATTAGCCTTTTATTTAGTGGTCAATTATTCGCAAAACTGCCAGTGAGTGTGCAGCTATGGTCAGTCAAAGACACCTTAAAAATTGACTTTCATGGTACGCTTAAGTCTCTTGCCGAAATGGGGTTTGACGGCGTGGAGTTTGCCGGAGACTTTGGCCCATATTCAAATAATCCAGCAGCCTTAAAAGCAAAGCTCAGTGAATTAGGCTTAGTTGCCAGTAGTGCCCATATAGGCTTTGATGCACTCAGTGAAAACACTATTGATAGCACCCTGCTGTTTTACAAGACCCTTGGCGTTACTACACTTTATGTACCTTGGGATGAAAGAGCATGGCACCCTGAGGGAGTTAAATCTCTGGTTAAAGAGCTTACTAAAGTCAGTGATTATGCGACCCGCTTTGATATGAAGATCGGTTTTCACAATCATAATAAAGAGTTTAATGCTTTTAATAATGCAACGTTTTGGGATTACATTGCCAGTAACACACCCAAGACCATGCCATTGCAGTTAGATATTGGCTGGGTCAATTACGCAGCTAAAGATCCAATCTACTTTATTAAAAAGTACCCTAACCGCACGCTTGCTACGCACATTAAAGTACGTACGATTCAGGGTAGCAACATGAGCCCGATTATCGGCGAAAACAACATTGATTGGCCTGCCATCATCGATACTTTAGAGTCGCACGGCAATACCAAGTGGTTAGTGCTTGAGCAAGAAGAATACCCAACTGGATTAACCCCACTACAAAGCGTAGCTAAATCAAAACAAAACTTAGATAAGATTTTACTTGGTTTGTAGGGTTATTTTAGGAATGAGCTCGCTTTAAACACGTGAGCTCATGGCTTAGATTTAAAAAGTCGTTCACTCATAGCTCTATATTAAGGTTCATCTTGCCAAGAGCTACTACCTTCAGTACGTTTTGCAAAGCTTTCTGGTTTCCTAATTGGTTTATCTATGCTTTTATAGAATATCAAGATTCCAGCTCCACCTATGACGGGGAGTAACCAAACCAGAACTATTTGTGCTACTTTTTGAAAAGTTTCAAAATCATTTCTTTTATAAATTACTAAACTAATCAAAATATTGAACACTATTAGCAACCCCAAGCCTGCTAGTGCATAGTTTTCCATATCTTAATCCTATTGATGTCAAAAACATTCAGTAAAAACGACCGAACGACGGCTTAAATTGTTTGTTATACGCTTTAAAACGAACAACTAATCGTCCTTTCTTCGGTGTTTAAAGATAAATCGCCCAAATTGAAAACACAAAACCAAAAATACAATGAGAAATATAAGTCCATTTACCCACTCAGGCAAAAACTCCACAATCTTCGGAGCAATGAGTTTTAGAATACCGAAAACTGCTACGATGAGAAGAATGAATGCAGTCCCTTTCACAAAAGCACTCCTAAATTTCCGTTCAATGCATCTGTTTATATTTTAAAATACCAACGTCAAAATTAATTGCGGGAATATCCTTAAATGTACCACCCATCTAGCATAGGGACAAAAAGGATGGCTATATTAACAAGCGGGGACGATTCACATTCTTTAATCCCAGCATGTTCCTCCCAGATCTACAGCGGTTTGTTATGTGGCTTACCTCTTTGATATAGTTTTAACAAATTACTTAAGGCATTGCTATCACAAGTTTTTTAAAATCTTTTATGTAAAATTAAATACATTAATATGCTCGCGTCGATCATTTTAATAAAAATATGTGCAAAGAACAGCTTGGCAGTTTTCAATGGCTCATAATCCTTAATGAAGATATATAACGTGACTTATTCTACCAACCTATTTTACATTTATTCTTATATCTTTCATCGTTTAACATCTTATTTAATTTCAACAAGCTAAATAAAGCACAGCATTAAAAATTAATAATAAAACATTAAAAATAGCGTTTACTTTCATTTGTTCGGCAGATTGTTTTATCTAAGTAGCGAAGTACTATATTAAAAAAGCCTCTCAGGGACTGAGAATGAAAGTATTGAATTTAAGGAAGAGTTCAGAGAAAAGCACACTTGCGATCCTCGTGACTTTAGCCGTCTTAACATTGTCTATTCTAAAAGCGACATCCCAAAAGCATCCACTTTATGACCTGCTTTTGCTGGCTTTTATGCTTACATCGTTAATAATTATTTTATTGGTATTGAGCAGTAAAAATGAGCTGACTATATGTCGACACGGTATTTTTTATAGCTCAGCGTTTGGAAATGTTCATATTGAACCAAACAAAACTAAACTAATTAAACAATACTCTAAATATGGTTTTAATTGTGTGGTAATCATTGGTCATGGCTACTTTATATTCGCGCCATTTTATTATTTAACGTCGAAACAAAAACAACGACTTAAAAGATATGATAATAACTTACTGCATTGGCTAGAGGTTACGCGTAAACGCAGTAAGTTTCAGGGCTTTTAGTACGAATACAAAGCATACAAAAGCCCTTTAAAAAGTTAGTTACTTAGTTTTGCCACTCTTTAAGTACGTCTTTCACATACTCATAGCGCCATGAGTTAAACAGATCTGGCTTTGATGCAGCTTTACGCTCATCGGCATCGAGCTTCCAATTCCAGCTGATCAGTTGGTTAATCTGTTTTTTAGAGGCCAATACATCTTCAGGAATACCCTGCTCTTTTGCAGCTTTGGTAATTTTTTGTTTAATATCTTTAGCCGCTTTTTTGTATGCCGGAAAATCAATTAAACGTTTTAATTGTGCAGGTTGTTCGCTATCAGGAACGGCTTTACCACGCTCAATACATTTTAAAATTTCAACACCCGAACGGTTCACTTCCATTGGCTCAACACCCGGTACTCTGCGTAACGCATTTAGACTTGCAGGCTTACGCTTAGCAATTTCAACCATGTTATGCTCTTTTACCACGAAGTTAAGCGCGAGGTTTTTGCGCTCTGCCTTTTCACGGCGCCATGCGGCAAGTTCGCGTAATACTGCTAAGTCGTGCGGTCGTAATTGCCAAGCATTTTTAATGTCTTTATAAAGCTGCTCTGCTGGTGGTTGGTAAGCACGTTTTTGCGCGACTAACTCGCTTTCGCTGATCACGATGTCAAAAAAGCCAGCTTCATCAATTTGTTTTTCAATGATTTCAAAACAAGGCAGTAAGTGGTACGTATCGGCAGCGGCATAATCTAGCTGCTTTTCTGTGAGTGGGCGCTGTAGCCAGTTAGTGCGTGATTCGCTTTTATCAATTTCGATATCAAGCAACTCTTTAACCATGTGCGCAAAGCCCATGCAGTTACCATGGCCTAATATTTGTAGAGCAAATTGGGTATCAAACAGCGGTGTTGGTACAAAGCCAGCGTATTTTTGAAACACTTCAATATCTTCTGACGGTGAATGCAGTACCTTTAACACCTCTGGGTTTTTAAGTACTTGCCAAAAATCAAAAAGCGACAACTCAGCCAGAGGGTCGATTAACGCTAAATGCTCACCATCGTATACTTGAATAAGTGCAACTTCAGGGTAAAGCGTACGACGACGCATAAACTCGGTATCAATCGCCAGTACCGGTTTTCCTGTTATTTTTTCTACAAAATCATTTAATTGATTTTGCGTTTCGATCAGTTGATATTGCACTTATACCCCTTTCTTTACCATAAAAAAGCCGGCTAATGCCGGCTTTAATTATTTTTCTTCGTCCTTTAAGGCTCTTCTTAGAATCTTACCAACGTTTGTTTTTGGTAGTTCATCTCTAAACTCAACGAGTTTAGGCACCTTATAGTTCGTTAAATTATCACGACAGTGCTTTATTATATCTTTTTCAGTTAAAGATTGATCTTTTTTCACGACAAAAACTTTAACTTGTTCGCCACTGACCTCATGAGGGATACCGATTGCCGCTACTTCAAGCACGCCATCGTGCATAGCAACAACTTCTTCGATCTCATTTGGGAACACATTGAAGCCAGATACGATAATCATGTCTTTCTTACGATCAACAATATAGAAGAAACCTTCATCATCGTAAGTTGCAATATCACCTGTTGCAAACCAACCGTCTTTTAAGCATTCGGCTGTTGCATCTGGGCGGTTATAGTAACCTTGCATAACTTGTGGGCCTTTAACCCAAAGCTCGCCGGGCTCACCTTTCGCTGCTTCTTCACCATTTTCAAGCATAAGCTTAATATCAGTGCTAGGAGCAGGTAAACCAATTGAACCATTATAACCTTCAAGGTCGTAAGGGCTAACAGTTACAAGTGGTGCACACTCAGTTAAGCCATAACCTTCCATTAATTTGGTTTTTGTTACAGCTTGCCATTTTTCAGCAACTGGACGCTGTACTGCCATACCACCGCCAAGTGACATTTTTAGGCTTGAAAAATCAAGTTCAGCAAAACCTGGGGTATTTAGTAAACCGTTAAATAGCGTATTTACACCCGTTACCGCAGTAAATTTGTGTTGTGCTAACTCTTTTACAAAGCCCGGCATATCACGAGGATTAGTAATAAGTACGTTTAAACCACCGTATTTCATAAATGTTAGGCAGTTCGCTGTCAGAGCAAAGATGTGATAAAGCGGCAGTGCCGTAATAACCACTTCTTTTCCGCGATCTAACACGTTATCTAGACAACCTGATACTTGTTCAAGGTTACCAACCATGTTGCCATGCGATAGCATTGCACCTTTAGATACACCGGTTGTACCACCTGTGTATTGCAAGAATGCTAAGTCGTTTAAATCAACATCTGGCTTTTTATAGCTCGCTTCGTTACCAGCAAGTGTATCGGCAAATTTGATTACATTTGGCAATGAGTAGCTAGGCACCATTTTCTTAACGTGCTTAACCACAAAGTTAACGATGTGCTTTTTAAGGCCGCCCACCATATCACCCACTTGGGTAACCACAATGTGCTTAACGTTGGTTTTTGGTAATGCTTTTTCTAGGGTATCGGCAAAGTTAGCAAGAATGAAAATTGCTGATGACTCTGAGTCATTTAACTGATGCTCTAATTCACGCACGGTGTATAGTGGGTTTACGTTTACCACTACACAGCCTGCACGAAGAATACCTAAAATAGTCACAGGCGTTTGCAGTAGATTCGGCATCATCACCGCTACTTTATCGCCTTTTTTCAGACCAAGATCATTTTGAATGTACGACGCAACACGTTTTGTAGCACTGTCTAACTCACTATAGGTCAACACTTTACCCATGTTGGTAAAGGCTGGAAGGTCACTATAGTCAGCAAAACTTTTTTCAAACAAGTCGAGTAGCGAGTGATAATGCTCAGGGTCGATTGTTTCAGGCATACCTTCTGGGTAGCGTTTAAGCCAGATTTTTTCCACTCTTAGCTCCTGTTTATAATTATATTTTTTAATAACCTTAATCTAACTAAGGCCGTTTCTCAATGGAGTAAATACTCTAATGGTGCAGATAATCCCACATTTGGTGCAATTATACAATTAACTTGCTTTATACTGCCCAATAAATGCATGAATGTGCTCTAAGGTTAATGCAGGACTTTGCATATGGCAATGGTGACCTCCAGGTATCTCATGAATTTTTAACTCCTTGTAATATTTACCATATGCCTCTAGGTTATCCCTAACGAAAGGGTAACCCTTATCCCCTAGGATAAGCTGACATGGTGCGTTAATTTGTTTGATGGTTGCAATACATTGCGCCTCATCAAAGCGAAATCCTGAGTGATTTTTAAGCTTAGGATCGGTTGTTAAATACCACTTACCTGCTTTTTCGTAACTATTTCGTGTCATTAATAGCTCTGCTTGTGGGTAATCAAGGTCGCCACTTGCAAGCCTTGCACTAATAATGTGCGCTATTGAGTCAAATGCACGAGGGCCTTTGCTGTTTACCCGCGCTCTATTTAATATCGCTTTACGAAGTTGGCTGCTCATTTCATTGCTGTTAGTTGTAACGCAGCCAATTCCCTCAATAAAGTTTACCGATGCTACCATTTCAGGGAAGCAGCTCGCAAAAACGCCAGCGACCATGGCGCCCATAGAATGGCCAACTAAATGCACTTTCGTTACATCAAGCGACTCAATAAACTTATAGACGTCATCAATGTAGTCAATAAAGTAATAATGGGCGTCACTACTTCGCCAATCAGATAAACCATGGCCAGGAAAATCAAGGCAATACCAACGCTGATTTAACTGCGCGTTTTGTAACATAGGTATGTAACTATGTGCGTTATCAAGCCAACCATGTAAGGCAATCACAACCTCTTCGCCATGACCAAAGGTTAGGCCATGCATTGCCTGAGTGCCAGTTTGAAAAGAAAAAGGTTGCACAATTGCTCCTATTTATTAAGCGTTTCAACTTAAAGGCGTTTATTTATCGTCTGGCTAGTATACAATAATCCTCGCAGTATAAATAAGGGCACAATAATAAGGTTACATCAATGAAATTAAAATTAAGTCTTTTAGCATTATTATGCTCAGCAGGCTCAGTAATGGCTGAATCAGCACCAAAAAACATCATTTATATGATTGGTGATGGTATGGGCCCGGCGTACACAACTGCATATCGTTACTTTAAAGATGATCCAAATACTAAAGTTGTTGACCCAACTGTTTTCGATACTATTTTGCGTGGTATGGCACATACCTACCCTGACGATCATACCTATGTAACAGACAGCGCAGCAGGTGCAACAGCACTGAGCAGTGGTCATAAAAGTTATAATGGCGCAATTGCCGTTGATACTGATAAAAAACCAGTAAAAACCATGCTTGAGGTTGCTAAAGAGCGTGGCATGACAACAGCACTCGTAGCTACTTCGCAAATCAATCACGCTACACCAGCAAGCTTTGCTTCACACAACGAATCACGCCGTAACTACGACGAGATTGCTAACGACTATATCGATAACAAAATCGCAGGTAAATTACCGGTTGATTTAATGCTTGGTGGCGGCACGAAATATTACGTTCGTGAAGACCGTAATCTAGTGGAAGAGTTTAAAGCGGCTGGCTATCAGTACAGCGATGACTTCGCAGCAATGAATGACTTAAAGCAAGTTCCAGCACTTGGTTTATTTGCTGAAGTTGGTTTACCGTTTGCGCTTGACGAAAATCCAACGCGCCTTACGCAAATGACAACTAAAGCACTTGATTTACTTGATGGTCAAAATGACAAAGGTTTCTTTGTGATGATCGAAGGTAGCCAAATTGACTGGTGTGGTCATGCAAACGACATTGCATGTGCAATGGGCGAAATGGATGACTTTGCTAAATCGATTGAACAAGCAAAAGCGTATGTAGATAAAAACCCAGATACCCTGCTTGTTATCACTGCCGATCACTCAACAGGAGGCTTAACACTCGGTGCTCATGGTCAATATAAGTGGGAAACTGACGTTGTTAAAGGTGTTAAAGCAACAGCTGGCACTATCACAAAAGATCTACTTGAAAGCGATGACTTAAAAGCAGTATGGCAAAAGTATTCTGATATCGAATTCACTGATGCAAACAGCATTAAGCTTAGCCAAGCTAAGAAAATGGGCGAGAAAGCACTACTACTTGCAGTAAAAGATATTATCAATCATGCCAGCTTCACAGGTTGGACTACTGGCGGCCACACCGCTATTGATGTGCAAGTATTTGCCTATGGTAAACGTGCTGAAGATTTCTACGGTTCGCAAAACAATACTGCGATTGCCGACAAGCTGATTGATTTTATTAAGCAGTAATTTATATTGAATTCTGTCCAATCATAAAAAAAGCCTAAACAATTTGTTTAGGCTTTTTTGTGAATTCAGTTTTACCAATTAGCTAAGCATATACATCAACGCCAATAAGGCTTTGCACTTCGGCGCGGCGCTCTAAGTTAGCAAATTCTGTATAGGTTGAAATAGCGCGACTGGTTTTTGGGTTGCTTGGTTTATCATAAATTGTTTGCTGATAGCTTTGCGACTCAGCTTTAAACTCATCAGCAATAGCAACAGCTTGAGGGCTTGATTTAACATACTCTGTTGACGATTTTTGCTCAGCCGTTTGGTCTGATATCGCTTTGGGCTTATCAGTAACGGTATTTTTACGACTATATTGACCGGGAATGTCACCGGTATAAAAGCCTGAGCCAATAGGTAAAGTCAAACTCGTAATTCCACATCAAACATGACTAAATTATGTGCCATAACTGACGGGCACGCAAGTCCCGTTATTCTCTCAGTTAATATCTCAGTTACTCTCGGCCTGGTAGCTTTTTCCAAGTCACTGTATCACGAACATATTTAGGCTGCGCATTAGCTGCAGTCACTGTATCACCGTGAGCATAAGCAGTGGCAACCGAGGCCAGCATGTACTTCGCATCAGGCAGTAAAATGTTTTCATTTAAACTTACATTTGCTAGTTCTGTAACAAGTGCAGGATAGGTCTGCCAACCCGTACCCACCGCTGCCGCCGTTGTTTCAGGTAACGTTAGCAACTCAGGTTTAATGACTTGCTCCTCATCAACAAGCGTCATTAAGCCATTATCATCAGCTTTATAATGAGCGTAATAAATCTCACCCATACGTGCATCAATGGCAGAAAACACATCGCTGGCTTGGTCTTGTTCAAACGCTTGTTGCGCCATCATCTGCAATGTTGATACGCCAACCAAAGGTAAGCGTGCGGCATAAGCTAAACCTTGTGCAATCGCAACACTGATACGCACACCCGTAAAGCTACCCGGTCCTTGACCAAAACCAATTACATCTAAATCGGTTAGTTTACATTGCGCCTTTGCGAGTAACTCATCAATTAAAGGCAAAATCTTTTGGCTGTGCTGCTGAGGGCACTCTTCAAAATGATGAAATGTTTGCCCTTGATAATGTAGCACCAGCGATAAAGCTTCAGTTGATGCATCTAAGGCAAGAATATTGTGTTTAATCATCTAAGTTACTCTAATTGATCTGTTCTAAAAACGCGTTTGCCATTGCTAAGTCGCGCGTGCGGCGCATGGGTGGCAAACTTTTTAAAAATACTTGGCCGTAATGGCGTGTTACTAGGCGGTTATCGCAAATAACCAACACACCTTTATCTTTACTATCGCGAATAAGTCGCCCTACCCCCTGCTTTAATGCAATGACCGCTTGAGGTAATTGAATATGTGCAAATGGGTCTTTGCCTTGTAACTGGCAATCTTGCATTTTTGCTTGCAATAATGGGTCATCAGGTGCGGCAAACGGCAATTTATCAATGATAACACAACTTAATGTGCTGCCTCTAACATCTACGCCTTCCCAAAATGAGGCTGTGCCGAGTAAAACGGCATTTCCATGACGGGTAAACTTCTCAAGGATAATGCGTTTAGACATTTGCCCTTGCATATAAACCGGATAATCCATTTGTGTGGTTAAACCTTCCGCCACTAAATGCATCATACGATAACTAGTAAAGAGCACAAAGCAGCGACCTTTTGCTGATTTAATCAACTCAAGGGTCAGCTTGATAATAGCATGAGGCATATTATTCGCATGAGACTCAGGTAAGTAGCGCGGTAAGCAAAGTAGCGCTTGTTGTTGATAATCAAATGGACTTTCAACAATCATGCTTTGCGTTGGTTTTAAACCAAGGCTAGCGTTAAAGTGTTCTAATTCGTTATCGACCGATAAAGTCGCCGATGTAAACACAAAGCCTGCTCCAGTGTCTTTCATCATTTGTGCGAATTTAGCCGATACATTAAGCGGTGTAATGTTTACCGTTAGGTATCGGCGAGTGGTTTCGTACCAATAACTATAGCCCGTTTGGGCGGTATCAAATACCCGCTCTAGCTGACCTTTAAAGGCTAGTGTACGCTCAAACGGATGCTCTATTTTTTCGCTACGGTCTAAGCACAACTTTAATACTTGGTATAAAAAGTCGAGGTCGCTAATGACCCGGTGCAGTGCTGCACAAATATCTTTATCAGCCAGCTTTTCACGCCAATCACCTCGGCTACCATCAACCCCAAACTGCAAGCGTAAGTCTGCCACGCTAGTTTCTAACTTGTTGAGGGTTTTACCTAATTGCAGCATATCAGGGATATCGGCACGGTAAATTGCTCGTAAGTCATTAATTAAATCCACCAGCTTTTTGGTGCTAACACTTTCACCAAAATAGTCACTGGCAATTTCACTGAGCTGATGAGCCTCATCAAAAATATAGGCGTCTGCCGTAGGCATTAATTCAGCAAAGCCTGTGTCTTTTACAGCCATATCTGCAAAGAATAAATGATGGTTGATCACCACAACGTCAGCTTCCATGGCATTTAAGCGGGCTTTACGAATATAGCAATCTTGAAAATCGGGGCACTCTTTACCCAAACAGTTATCAGCGGTTGAGCTAACATAAGGCAGTACCTTGGCGTCTTCTTCTATGCCAATACAATCTGCTAAATCGCCTGAACGGGTTTCACTTGCAAACTTTGCCACCATCGCGAGTTGATGCATTACATCTGGATCATCTGTTGGTACATGCGCAACATGCTGACTTAAGCGATAGGTACACAAATAATTCGCGCGGCCTTTTAAAAGGGCGACTTTTTTAGTTGCGCTCAGTGCTTTGACTAAGTTGGGTAAATCACGGTGAAACAACTGCTCTTGTAGTGCTTTTGAACCCGTTGAGATGATGGTTTTGCCTTTTGATTTTAACGCAGGCGCTAAGTAAGCATAGGTTTTACCCGTGCCTGTGCCCGCCTCAACCACTAATTGGTGACGTTTTTTTAAGGCATCGTCAACTGCAACAGCCATGTCAATTTGTGGCTGCCGAGGAGTATATCCATCAAGAGAAAGTGCAAGGGGGCCAGTGGCACTGAAAAGTTGTTTGATAAACTTCGCCAATAGATTAAAAGTGATGGGCAGATTTTACGTAACTGACTTGCCAAGGGCAAGACTAAATGAGGAAGCAAGGCTTCCTCATGGTTAAAAGTATGATTGGGTTTAAATCATTGTCCTTGAATCGTTAATGTAACGCCCGATGCTGCTCGGTAACCTTGTAAATCTATGTACCAAGTGCCAGCTTGTGGGTTATCAAATTGACAACTTTCTTCGTTACCATTTTTGTACGGCCGACATAGATAATTTGAACTTGTTGACGCTGAGCCATAATTAACATACAAATCTGCATCGCCACTACCGCCTGAAATAGTCACCGTTAAATTACTGAGGCCTGTGGGTATTTGTTGAGTAAAGCGCTGCCAACTTCCGGTAGCCACACTCACGTTTGTCTCAGTTCGGTCAACGTTTTCGCCACCACCTGAGGTGCTATAACTTCCCGTGAGTGACACATTCGAAATCTCATTCCACGCTTCAACCATGACATGATACGTGCCAGTTTGAACTGACGACATCACACAGCTTTCATTACTTGTAGAGGTTGTGCTTTTACAATCAAAGTCCTGTAAACTCGGCTTACTACCAAATTTAATGTATAAATCGGCATCGCCCGAGCCGCCCTCGGTTACAAACTCAAGGTTACTGCTCATTGCAGGTACCTCAAGCGTAAAGAATAACTGATCTTTTGCTGCGCCCGACAAACCTGTTTTAGCTACGCCATTTTCAAGCTGATTAGTCGGCTCAGTTACCACATCACCAGCGTTCTTTGCCATTTCAGCAACATAGCTCACTGCCAATTTTGCAAATTTACTGGCGTGAGCCGCATCAAATTGGGCATCATTTGATGTGTGGATCAATGGGTTAATATCACTCATTGTTGATTCAAATGGCATTGAGGCGGCAAACCCTTGTTGATACCAAGAGGCATGATCTGAGCAGCCATAACCACATTGATCAAAGCCATAGCTCACTGTGGGCTGGTAAGCATCAAGCAACTGCGATAAATACTGATTTTGCGATGAGTTAGTGTAATCAGTCATCATCACAATATCTGTGCTGCTGCCGTTATTACCAGTCATATCAAACTGCACCATGCCTACAACATTCTTACCCTGTGTTTTATAACTTTGAGCAATATCTTTTGAGCCCCTAAGACCCACTTCTTCAGCAGCAAACCCCATAATTTGAATGGTTCGCTGAGGTTGGTAGTTATTTTCCACAATTGCTTTGAGGGTTTGTGTGAGCACTGCAATACCAGAGGCATTATCATCTGCACCAGGAGCACGACCATTACTTGGATTAGACTGATTGATTGAGTCTAAATGACCACCAATAACGACGATTTCATCTGCTTTTTCTGCACCAGGAATAGTCACAATAACTGATGATTGCGAAAAACTATGGTTAAAATACTCAACGCTTATATCATTGCGGCTACTGGCTATTTGCTGCCAATGGCTCTTTAACCAATCAGCTGCATCAACACCACTTTGCACTGAATAATATCGGTTATGAAAGTTCATCATGCTATTAACCGTATCGCTCAGTTCGCTACTATCAATCGATGATATTAGTGCGTTAACTGTCGCGGCATTATCAATACTGTAGTTTACTAGGCTCGCATTCATAGCTGTCTGAGCTACAGTATTTAATTGCTGAGTATAGAGCTCGGCATCTGCTAATGAGTCATGGGCTACAAAACCACCGCAGCGATGATAGTTATCGTGCATAAACTCACTTAACCCAGCGATATCCTGCTTGTTAACGCGCATAAAATTAACTTGATTCAAAGCCGATTTTTGCATCGCAAAATTGCTGTTTAATTTACGTTTACTCAGTGTATCTTGTTGAAAGTGCTCTGCAGCAAGGGCATCAATGGTGACCCAAATTGTTTCGTCTTGCGCTGCATAACTTAGTTGGCTCAGTGACAGTGTGGCAAAGCCCACTAAGCACTGTGTTAGGCGGGTTGTCATAATCAATCCTTTTATGATTTGCATTTTAATGAAAATAAAAAAGGGAGCCGAAGCTCCCTAAAAGGGTGGCTAGTTAGCCGAAATGGTGAGTGTTACACCACTTGCAGCGCGATAGCCGCGAAGGTCGATATACCAAGTACCCGCTTGTGGGTTTGAAAATGTGCAGGTTTCACTATTGCCATTTTTATAAGGACGGCAATCATAGCTAGATGTTGTCGATTGCGAACCAAAGTTCACATACAAGTCAGCATCACCAGAGCCACCAGAAATAGTCACATCAATAGATGAATAACCAGCATCTAGCTCTTGCGTGAAACGAGTCCAGCTATTTGTGCCAACACTTAAGTTAGACTCAGTACGGTTAATCGGTGTTACACCACCACCGCTGCCCGAATCAAAGCTACCTGTAAGTGATACACCAGAAATTTGATTCCACGCTTCTACCATTACGTAGTAAGTACCCGCTTGTACATTACTGATAGCGCAGCTTTCTGTGCTAGTAGATGAAGTGCTTTTACAATCAAAGTTGCTCAGTGTTGGTTTTGCGCCATACATAACGTAAAGGTCTGCATCACCACTTCCACCTGTTGTATTGAATTGTAAATTCGTTGCGTCTGCTGGTACTTCAAGAGTAAAGAACATTTGCTCTTTCGCTGCGCCACTGATCCCTGTGCGTGCAACGCCATTGGTTAGCTCTTCATCACCGCTTGGAGGTGGCTCAGTTGTGCCACAGCTACTACCCGCACTTAAGCTTGAAGTCACACCAACCGCCGCAAGTGCCGCTTGAACATCGGCTGGGTCATAGCTTAAATCACACGCCGCATCCATCACGCCGTTACCTGCTAAATCCCAGTTTGTGCTGGCAGTCCAGTAAAGTTGGTTAGCGCGCGCCATCACAACAAACGCCTTTTGCGTATCCCAACCAGGTGTGGTTGCAAGGTTATAAAATGCCTTGTTGAATACACCTGAGCTGTAGTGCACATCCATACCAGAGTAATAGTTGTTTTGATGATCAATTGAGCTGCCATCTTGGGTAGGGTTATTCATGTAACGTAATGCACCGTTACCTTTAAAGATTTCCTGACCCACCAACCAGTCATTTGAGCCTTTCATGTAAAACTCAGCCGCTTCACCTGCCATATCAGAGAACGCTTCATTCAAACCACCTGATTTACCAGAATAAACGAGGCCTGAGTTTTGCTCGGTAAAACCGTGGCTTACTTCATGTGCTGATACGTCAAGACTTACCAGTGGATAGAAGGTATTTTGACCATCACCAAAGGTCATAGCACTACCATCCCAAAACGCATTTTCGTAATTACTGCCGTAATGAACGCGCATTTTTAATTGGAAAGTTAATGGTGCAGTGCCTATCCAATCGTTATACATATTAAAAATTACGTTACCGAAATAATGCGCATCATTTAAAGGCGAGTACGCACCGTTAATTTCTTTAAAGGTATTTTCAGGACATGTAAACGAATACGCTGTCGAACCACTTGTACTACCATTTAAGTTAATGGTTCTTACATTGGCGTTATTCATCGTACAAGTATTGCCAGATTGGGTAACATCTAGACTATCAAAGTCAGTACCGTAGATGTATTTACCGGTTTTTAAGTTACCACCAGGGCCTGTTGCACTAGCATGTTGTAAGTTATCGAAGCTAAATAAAACTTCACCGCTGTTGGCATCAATAATCTGATACGGACGAGATGGGTTATCGCCATAAGTCACATAAGATACTTCATACACTAGGTGTGCAACGCTGTCTTCATCAAGCCAAATTGCTAAACGTGACTGTTCATTATGCTTTTTTAACCCAACCGATTTAATTGCAGCAGGTGAATTAGCAAGGCCTTTCGCCATTGCTTTTTTCTTGTTAAGTGCCGGAGACACTGAGTCGATGTCGGCGGCGATATCATACACCGCTGCACCATGTGCACGTTTTAATTGACCATTATCATCAAATGTTAGGCTAACCGTATCGCCGATAACTGGTAGACCTTGATACATCTGCTGATAACGACGCGTAGTGTTGCCGTTACTGGTTTTGATTTCTTTTAATACAACTAAATCATTCCCTGCACCTAAACCAACTAACTGATTTGGATTTGCACTCAATACTGATGACGCATTGGTTTGCAAAGCTTGGTTAATCCCTGTTTGTTCGTTTAGGTATTTCTTGTTCGCAGCTACTGCACTTGTTGCTTGAGTCAAAGCAAAAGCAGCAAGAGTTGCTAATGTGATTTTAGATAAATTCACGTTTACGCTCCGTTAGATTGTTATGTATTTAATATTTTCCTAGTAACCGGACTGCACTGTTCCCGATTAGTGACCAGCCTAGATTGAATGGAGCGAAATTGAAAATGAAACAAAAAATTTACAAATAAAGTATTAGCTCTAAAATAAAAACCCTTAATTAACAGCAGGATAATAAATTTCAAGTTTATTAATTGTTAACAGGTAAGCCGGACGTGTAAATTTATTGATACAAAATAATAACATTTATTAAACATTTGTACCTTTTATTTGTTTTTATTTTGCTCACCTTATTATTTGTGATTCACAGCTAAAAGGATTAGATATCCATAAAAAAGTCTGGGTACATAACTTGCAGCAATGCCAAGTATCTAGGATTTAAGGACTAAGCATGATTACTGATCTGATACAAAACGAATGGCTAAATGAGCCATGGCTGGTCGTCATTGGTGGTACTGTATTAGCCGCCACAGCTTTGTTTTTATTAAAGTTTGTGATCATCTATTGCTTAAAGAAATGGACCCAACGAACCGACTTTGTTTTCGACTCATTACTGGTTGACTCACTGTCTACACCATTGACCTTGTGCACAATGATGGTGCTTGTGATCATTTTTGGTCAGTTATTAAACACCACCGGCTTTATGGCTGAGCACCCCTTACCTATTGCGGCCACTGCTAAAGCCATTTGTATTTTTGCCTTAGTGTTATTTTTAGATCATTTTTTATTTGGTACCGTTGATTATTACAGTGCCCGCTCAGTGGTAGTTTCCAATAGTCATAGCATCATTAAAGGCTTAATCCGCTGCGCAATTGTGTGTGTTGGCTTATTGGTGTTATTAGGCACGTTGGGTATATCAATCACTCCGATTATTGCCTCTTTGGGCATTACCTCTCTTGCCGTCGCTTTGGCTTTACAACCGACACTCGAAAACTTCTTTTCTGGCGTTCAGTTGGTGATTGATAAACCTATTCGGGTCGGCGACTTTATAGAGCTTGAAAGTGGCGATCAAGGCTTTGTTGAGAAAATTGGTTGGCGCTCAACCTGGGTAAGAATGTTGCCAAATAACATGATAGTGATCCCCAATAGTCAGCTGTCTAAATCACGCATCATTAACTATTTTTACCCAGAAAAAGAGCTCAGCGTCCCCGTTGAAGTGGGTGTTCATTATGGCTCAGACCTTGAAAAAGTTGAGCAGGTTACGTTAGATGTTGCTAAGCAGATATTAAAAAGCCATGAATGGGGCGTCGATGATTACGAAACCTTTGTGGTCTTTCATACATTCGATCAATCAAGCATTAATTTTACGGTGATGTTAAGAGCAAAAGAGTACTTTAACCGCTTTTGGGTAAAATCAGCCTTTATTAAAGCATTACACCAACGTTACACAGAAGAAGGAATTGTTATTCCTTACCCAATCAGAGCTATTAATACCAGCCAAGAATCAGCCCAGTTTAAACAGGCTGATTGACCTAACTGAACTTATCATAATTGCGCTTTTGTCAGGTTTATTTTGTCTCTTTTGAGACATTATTAACAGCGATTATACATATGCAATCAGCGCCTTGAATTTTTACTCTAAAATGTCATAAAAATCGCATAAACACTGTGACATACCTATTTTAGAGGCGTACTATATGCGGCCAGAAAGTGACTGCTTTCTGCGTCTTGTTATACAAATATTTAAGGTCAAACAATGAATGCTTGGTACCTCATTTGTTTTCTTTCAGCATTAGCTATTTTTATTGCTTTTGCTAACCAATTCATCCTCAAAATGCAAACTACGATTGCTATAACAACTGGCTCTGTTGTTATTTCTTTACTACTTATTCTTGCCGTTAAAATGCTCGGTGATAGCACGGCCCTCGAAATGACTCAAATTGTCTCAAGTATCAACTTTAATCAGTTGCTATTAAAAGGCATGCTCGGGTTTTTACTGTTCGCAGGTGCGCTGGAAATCAACTTAGCAGCCCTTCGTAAGCAACGCTGGGAAATTACCGCATTAGTGTTATTTTCAACCATAACCTCAACGGTCATTGTTGGTTACTTAAGCTATTATTTGTTTGCTTTTGTAGGCTGGCCTGTACCGTTTATTTACTGCTTGTTGTTTGGTGCTTTAATCAGCCCAACCGACCCGATTGCAGTGTTAGCCATTATTAAACAAATGCGAGCCCCAGAAGGTATTTCTGTGCAAGTTGAAGGTGAGTCTTTGTTTAATGATGGTATTGGTTTGGTGATTTTCACAACGATATTTTCAGTGGCCTTTTATGGCACCGAAGCCACCTTTACTGACGTTGCTGAATTGTTCTTAGTTGATGCAATTGGCGGTATCGTGTTTGGTCTCGTGATTGCACTAGTCGGGCATTTTTTAATTATTAATAGCCGCGATGTGAACATTCGTTTGCTACTAACCTTGACCATTCCAACAGCCGGCTTTGCAGCTGCGAATATTTGGGAAATCTCAGGTGCGCTTGCTATGGTCACCAGTGGTATTTTACTTGGCAATATTACTCGTTCAAAAGCAACAGAGCGAACTGGGCCTGAAGATACTCGCTACGTGAAAGACTTTTGGCATGCCACCGATAGTTTTTTAAACGCCTTGCTGTTTTTGATTATCGGTATGCTCATCGTCACTATGCCGATTACTCTTGAAGAAATTGGCTTAGGTTTACTGATGGTACCTGTGGTGTTGCTAGCGCGATTTTTAAGTGTAGGTGCGCCATTTGTATTCTTTAAAAAGTATCGCCAATACGATAAGCACTCAGTGAAAATACTCACTTGGGGTGGCTTACGGGGTGGTTTAGCGCTGGCAATGGCAGCTGCTATCCCACGCGATCAAGTAATGATTGCAGGCTCAGACCTTCACAACTTAATTGTAATTGTCACCTACGTGGTAGTGATTTTCTCGATTATCGTACAAGGTTTAACAATTTCGCCGCTGATCCAAAGTAGTATTCAATCCGCAGAAGCGAAAAATTAAGCACTGCTTTTTACTTTAAAGGCTCGATTATCGAGCCTTTTTTTGTGCTTTATCGGCATACATTCGCGCGTCTGCAACAGCGAGTAACTTCGTCAGTGAACAAGGTTGCTGATCAGAAAAATCGGCAATGCCATAAGAAAAGCCAAGTTCAACTTGGTTATTAAAGCTATTAGGTAAGTCACTGAATGACAACAATAAGCGTTGCATTATGGTGTCGCATTCGCTGCTATTTAAATCTGTAAATAAAATCACAAACTCATCACCGCTCAAACGTGCATATAAATCAGCCTTGCGACAACAGTTCTCTAGTAATCCTGCAAAATCTCTCAGTACTCTATCCCCGGCTGCATGACCAAATTTATCGTTAATTGCTTTAAAATTATCTAAATCAATAAACACTAATTTTGCTTTTAAATGCTGGCGAATACACAAATCAAGATAATGCTCTGCTGTGCTAATAAAACCGCGACGATTAGGCAATAAAGTAAGCTCATCGGTAGTGGCTAACTGCATGATTGCAAACTCTCGTTCTACGATTGCAGCAAAGTCTATTAACGATTTAATTTCTTGTTTGTTAAAACTGCGCGGTTGATGATCGATAAGGCACAAAGTGCCAATTCTATTTCCTGATTTAAGTGTAATTGGGCAGCCCGCATAAAAGCGAATATTTGGGTCACCCATTACCAGTGGGTTGTCTGCAAAGCGCTTATCGTTTAAAGCATTTTCAACCACAAGCGGGTCTTTGTATAAAATAGCATGGGCGCAAAATGAAATGTCTCTTGCGGTCTCTGTTACATCAAGCCCTACACATGACTTAAACCACTGTCTGTGCTCGTCAATTAAACTGATAACACAAATTGGTACAGAGAAAAATTGCTGGGCAAGGCGAGTGATTCGGTCAAAGGCGGGTTCACTTTGAGAGTCTAAAACATCTAATGAGCGAAGCTCTTCAAGCCTAGCTTGCTCATTTAATGGCACTGAGGGTCGTTCCATTGAATTGCCTTGTAAGTTACAACACAAGTGTTTCTTAACGTTAGCAGAAAAAACCGCACAGTTGCATAAAAACAAATTTTATATTGAGTATTAAGCCCATGTATCTAGGTGTTTATTACCCTCTTCATCTTCTTCTATGGCACTTTTGTTGCCTTTATCTTCTTTTTTTGCAGCTTTTTTACGGCGTTCTATTTCACGTTTTTGACGCTTTTCAAGCTCAATTCGCTGCACGTTCGCATCTTTTACGCCCGCAATATGAAACGCACCTTTACTTTCCAACTGTAAGCGCGTAATTCGACCTAAAAAGGGGATCATGATATCCATTTGTACCTCCTATCTATCCATTTATTATCGGCAGTTATAGCATATACTTTAATTTCGCAAAAAAATGCTTGCCAAAGATTAGCAAAGCATGTTTATCTATATACGTAACTTATTTAAACAGATTTACGCACTGGTTTACACAAACGAGTGCAATACAGGAAAAATTATGCGCTTCAATCTGACAACTATCCATCATCACCATCATTCACCGGAATAGCCTGTCAGGTTTTTCGCTGAGAGGTTATTCCTAAAAGGAACCTCTGGCGAGCAATCAACCAAATTATTTATTTTCGCCCTGAGGTTCCCTCGGGGTTTTTAGTTTTTGAATTAAAGGAAAATGAATAATGAGCAATACCAACCGTTTACGAATCGCCATCCAAAAAGGCGGCCGCTTATCAAAAGACTGCCAAGAGTTACTAAAGCAACTTGGTGTTAAATTAAATCTTCGTGAACAACGTTTAATCGCACACTCTACCAACATGCCAATTGACGTACTACGCGTGCGAGATGACGATATTCCGGGCCTAGTAATGGACGGTGTGTGTGACTTAGGTATCGTTGGTGAAAACGTACTTGTTGAAGTTCAAGCTGAACGCGAACGCCAAGGCGTGGCATTCGAAGTAAACAAACTTTCTAAACTTGATTTTGGTTACTGCCGCCTAGCACTTGCATGGCCACAAGAACTTGGCCCACAAGATAAAAGCTGGTTTGAAGGTAAACGCATTGCCACTACCTACCCAGAAATCTTAAGCCAATACCTAAAACGTGAAGGCATTAATGCAAGCACAGTCATGTTAACAGGCTCTGTTGAAGTTGCACCGCGTGCTGGTTTAGCTGATGCAATTTGTGACTTAGTGTCTACTGGCGCAACCTTAGAAGCTAATGGCTTAATGCAAGGCGACACCATCTTAGAATCAAATGCATGTTTAATTCAAAACAAAGACCTTACTGATCAAAGCAAACTTGATTTAATCAACACGTTAATGCCGCGTTTACGTGGTGTGCGCCAAGCAAAAGAAAGTAAATACATTATGCTACACGCACCAAAAGCAAAGCTTGATGAAGTATGCGACTTACTACCAGGCACAGGCCAACCGACTTTACTATCACTTGCTGGTAGCGACGATTATGTAGCACTACACATGGTTAGCAGCGAAACCCTTTTCTGGGAAACAATGGAACAGTTAAAAGCACTGGGTGCCAACTCAATTCTTGTTATGCCAATTGAAAAAATGATGGAGTAATTATCCATGTTTCGCTGGAATGAGGAAAATCAACAAGCACAGCAGGCGGTTCTTACCCGCCCTGCTGTTACTGCAAGTAAAGAGGTTGAAGCAATTTGTATCGACATCTTAAATGCAGTTAAAACTGAGGGTGACGCAGCGTTATTAAAAATGGCAAAAGAGTTTGATAAGCGCGAAACACCTCGCTTATTAGTGCCAATTGAAGAAATTAATCAAGCTGAGCAGTTATTATCAAACGAGTTAAAAGCCGCCATCGAAACGGCCTATGCCAATGTAAAACGTTTTCACCAAGCACAATTACCAAAAGACATTAAGTTAACAACGCAACCTGGCGTATTGTGTGAACTTAAATATCAAGCCATTGAAGCGGTAGGCATTTACGTGCCAGGTGGCAGTGCGCCACTGCCATCGTCAGTGATTATGCAAGGGGTACTTGCACAGTTAAGTGGTGCACAAACCGTTGTGCTTACTACACCTGTAAAAGCCGATGAAACTATCAACCCAGCCATTTTATATGCGGCAAAACTATGTGGTATTAAAACCATTGTAGAAAGTGGCGGCGCCGGAGCGATTGCAGCAATGGCATACGGTACAGAATCAGTGCCTAAGGTGAACAAGATTTTTGGCCCGGGAAATAGCTTTGTCACCATGGCAAAACAACTTGTTGCGCAAACTATTCCGGGCATGGCGATTGATATGCCAGCGGGCCCTTCTGAAGTGCTAGTGATTGCTGATGAGCGTGCAAACCCAGAGTTTATTGCGGCAGATTTATTATCGCAAGCAGAGCACGGTGCGGATTCACAGGTTATTTTACTGTGTAACAGCGAACGCATTATTGAAAAAACACAGCAAGCATTAACAGAGCAGCTAGCAAAGTTGAGTCGTAAAGACACTGCCGAGCAAGCCCTTGCTAACTCAAGCTTGATATTAGTCGACTCGGTTGAGCAAGCCTTTGCAGTGTCTGCTGAATATGGCCCTGAGCACCTTATTCTTCAGCTTGCTGATGCGCAGCCTTATTTAAGCTTAGTGAAAAATGCCGGCTCAGTATTTGTAGGTGATTACACTCCGGAGTCTGCCGGAGACTATGCATCGGGTACGAACCACGTACTACCAACGTATGGTTACAGTGCGACCTATTCGAGCTTAAACTTACTGGACTTCTTTAGAACTTACACAGTGCAAACCATCAGTAAAAATGGCTTACGTGAATTATCTAAAGCAATTTTACCTTTAGCTGCAGCAGAGGGGCTTGATGCTCACGCTAATGCTGTTTCAATTCGTCTTGAGGCTATGAACAATGAGCGATAATTCAAAAATAACAACGCTGTTGCCAGATAACATTGCAGCGCTTACAGCCTACAGTTCGGCGAAAAGTGAAAAGCTGACAGGCACAACCTGGTTAAATGCCAATGAAAGCCCTTATTCTCGTACGCCAAATATCAATTTAGCTGATTTAAATCGCTACCCAGATCCGCAGCCTCAGCAAGTGATCAATCGTTACGCTTGCTATGCTAATTTAGAGCCAGAGCAAGTACTGATGACTCGTGGCGCTGATGAAGGTATTGAGCTATTAGTACGTACTTTTTGTAGCCCAGCTAAAGATAGCATCGCACTCTTTTTGCCAACTTACGGCATGTACAAAGTCACTGCTGATACCCACAACATTGCGATTAACGGTTTAACTCAAGAGCTGTTATTAAAAGGCACGGTTGATGAAATTGTCACTGCAGTTGCTGATTCAAAGCTGGTGTTTATTTGTAACCCAAATAACCCTACCGGCAGCATGACAAGCTTAGACAAAATCAGAAAAATCACCCAACAACTTGCGGGTAAAGCGATTGTAGTGGTTGATGAAGCTTATATAGAATTTTGCCCAGAACAAACAGCGGCAAGCCTAATCAACGAGTTTAGTAACCTTGTGGTACTAAGAACCTTATCAAAAGCATTTGCACTTGCGGGTTTAAGAACAGGCTTCACGCTAGCCAACAGCGAGCTGCTTGCACCTATTCGTAAAGTGATTGCGCCTTACCCTGTATCAACGGTGGTGGCGAGCATTGCAGCAGATGCATTAAGTAGTGACAACATCGCTTCAATGCGCCGTCAGGTGACTATTCTAAATAGCTTAAAAGGCAAACTGAAAAGCTGGCTTGAGCAATCACCTGCTGTTATCAAAGTACTGAGCGGTGAAGGTAACTTCGTCACCTTAAAACTAAAAGACAAACAATCATTTAATATCGCACTTGAGCAAGGACTCGTGATGCGTGCCTTCACCTTATATGGCGAAGATGATTGGTTACGAATTTCTATCGGTAACGAGCAAGAACTAGAACAAGTTAAAGTTTGGTTAGATGGCTTATCACTGACCAGTAAAACAGTAGAACAGGAATTATCATGAGCAACCCATATTTATTTATTGACCGCGATGGCACGATTATCGAAGAGCCTATCACCGACAAACAGGTTGATAGCCTAGAAAAATTAGTGTTTTTGCCAAATGTGATCCCTGCTCTATTACAACTTCAAGCGGCAGGTTACCGCCTTGTTATGGTATCTAATCAAGATGGTTTAGGCACTGATAGCTTCCCGACCGCTGATTTTGATATTGCTCAAGACAAGATGATGGATATCTTAAATAGCCAAGGGATTAAATTTGATGAAGTTCTGATCTGCCCTCACTTTGATGAACAAAATTGTGACTGCCGCAAACCAAAAACTGGCTTACTTACTGAGCTGATGCGCTCAGGTAAAGTCGATTTAGCACGCTCATTTGTGATTGGTGACCGCCAAACAGATATCGGACTTGCCAATAACTTATGTTGTGAAGGCATTTTGTATGACGGCAGCTGGGATGCCATTGTCACTAAGCTGACAACAGCAAACCGTGAAGGTCGCGTTACTCGCAACACCAAAGAAACGCAAATCGATGTGCAAGTTAATTTAGACCAAACAAAAAATGGCGAAATTAGCACTGGCCTTGGCTTTTTCGATCACATGCTTGACCAAATTCGTACACACGCCAATATCGGACTTAATATTCAAGCCACTGGCGACTTACACATTGATGAGCACCATCTAGTTGAAGATATCGGCATTGCACTTGGCCTTGCCCTTAAACAAGCGCTAGGTACAAAAACACAAATTGGTCGCTATGGTTTTGCACTCCCTATGGATGAATGTAAAGCAGAAGCGCAAATTGATTTATCGGGCCGTGCTTCGTTTGTTTTAAATGCTGATTTTAGCCGTGAAAAAGTCGGCGACTTAGACGTACAAATGGTTGAGCACTTCTTTAAAAGCTTAAGTGATAATGCCGCCATGAGCCTTATTTTGTCGGTTAGCGATGGTAATTGTCACCACCAAGTTGAAGGCCTTTTTAAAGCGTTTGCAAGAGCACTTCGCGCTGCGATTGCAAAAGATGCTTCGCAACAAACAGCAAGCTCTAAGGGGTGTTTATGATTGCCATAATTAATACCGGTTGCGCCAACATTAACTCTGTTCGTTTTGCCTTTGAACGCTTAGGGAAAACGCCTGAGGTGATCACCTCACCTGAGCAACTAAAAAGCTTTGAACGTGCCATTTTACCCGGCGTAGGTCATGCTTCTGTTGCCATGAAACGCTTAAAAGACGGTGGTTGGCAACAAGCAATTGATGAATATCAGCGTCCGTTGATGGGCATTTGTTTAGGCATGCAATTACTTTGCGACAGCACTGAAGAAGGCAATGTTGATTGCCTTGGCAAAATTCCAGGTATTGTTAAGCACTTAGATGTAGGTGAATTAACTTCACCGCACATGGGCTGGAACGACCTAAGTGTATTAAAAGAGCATGCCCTCACCAAAGGGTTATCAGCGCAAGATCAAGTGTACTTTGTGCATAGCTTTGCTCACACAGTGAACGATGCCACCCTAGTTAGCGGTGAATACGGGCAAGCTTTTTCAGCAATTGTTGCCAAAGATAACTACGCAGGCATGCAGTTCCACCCAGAGCGAAGCGCCAAAGTAGGCACCCGACTTTTACAAAACTTTTTAGATTGGCAGCTGTAAGCGCAGCAAAAAAATAAGAGAAATAAACGTGATTATTCCAGCACTCGATGTATTACAAAACCAAATTGTGCGCTTATACCAAGGTAAGTATGATACCGCACAATTTTACCCTTACGAACTTGGCGCACGCTTACAAGAGTACGCAAATAGCGGCGCAGGCAAACTGCACTTAGTTGATTTAGAAGGGGCACGCGATCCAAATAAAAAACAATGGCAGCATATTCAAGCTGCAACCAAAGCGCTAAATGTCCCATATCAAGTTGGCGGTGGTATTCGCTCTGAGCAAGATGTTGCTGATTGGCTTGAAACCGGTGCTAACCAAGTCGTGATTGGCTCAATGGCCGTTGAAAAGCGTGAGCAAGTAAAGGCGTGGATTGAAAAATTTGGCAGTGAACACTTTGTTATCGCACTAGATGTTAATAAAACTGACAACGGCTGGGCACCAGCAACACATGGTTGGTTAAGTGAATCTGAGTTTGGCTTGTTCGAACTTGTTGATTTTTACGTGGCACTGGGTGTGGTTGATTTTCTGTGTACTGACATCAGCAAAGACGGCACCATGACCGGCCCTTCGTTTGCACTTTATGAAGATTTAACCAACCACAACAGTGAGATTAAAGTTCAAGCATCAGGCGGTGTAAGCTCACTGGATGATATTGCAAAGCTGAAAAAACTGGGTGTTGGCGGTGTTATCTTAGGTAAATCATTACTCGATGGTGCCTTTAATGTTGAGGAGGCGCTAGCATGTTATCAAAACGCATAATCCCTTGTTTAGATGTAAAAGACGGCCAAGTCGTTAAAGGTGTTAAATTTAAAGGCCATGAAGTGGTTGGTGATATTTTAACGCTTGCTAAAGCTTACAGCGATGCCGGTGCGGATGAACTGGTGTTTTATGAAATCAGTGCCAGCGTCGAAAAACGCCTACTTGATGTCAATTGGGTAGAGAACATTGCGCGCCACATTGATATTCCATTTTGTGTGGCTGGCGGCATTAAATCTGTTGCCGATGCAGCACGTGTTTTAGAACGTGGTGCAGATAAAATCAGTATTAATAGCCCTGCAATTGCTCGCCCAGAGCTTATCAAAGAATTACACGATGAGTTTGGTAAACAATGCGTAGTTGTGGGTATTGATAGCTTTTATGATGAAAACACTGGCGAGTATTTAGTCTACCAGCTGACTGGCGACCCAAATGCATCAAGCCGTACTCGCTACAAAACCGAAGAATGGGTTAAGCGCGTGCAAGACCTAGGCGCTGGTGAAATCGTACTAAATTGCATGAATCAAGATGGCGTGCGTAAAGGCTACGACAATGTTCAGCTATCAAAAATGCGTGCACTGTGCGATATTCCACTAATTGCATCGGGCGGCGCAGGGACGATGCAAGACTTTGTTGATGTGTTTCAACAAAGCCAAGTTGATGGCGCGCTCGCTGCCAGCGTATTTCACAAGAACGTCATTGATATTGGCGAACTAAAACAATTTTTAACTGATAATAATGTAGCGGCAAGACTATGCAATTAACTAAAGACACTCTTTCTCAAGTCGATTTTGCCAAAAGCGAATTGATCCCAGCTATCGTGCAAGATGCACGCTCTGGGGTGATTTTAATGCAAGGCTTTATGAATCAAGACGCATTAGCTGCCACTTTCGACAAACAAAAAGTAACCTTTTACTCGCGTTCTAAAGAGCGCTTATGGACAAAAGGCGAAACATCAGAAAACTACCTTGAAGTCGTTTCTGTACACACCGATTGTGATTACGACTCACTATTAGTACTGGCAAACCCACTTGGGCCAACATGCCACCTTGGTACACAAAGCTGCTTCGGCGATGATGCTAAACCTAGCTTGTCGTTTTTAGCTGAGCTTGAACAAGTGATTGTCTCGCGTAAAGACGATGATCCAAGCAAAAGCTACACTGCGTCTTTATTTGCAAAAGACTTAAGCCGTAGTTGCCAAAAAGTAGGTGAAGAAGGTGTCGAAGTTGCCCTTGCAGCCATGAAACATGATAACGATGAATTAACCAATGAATCGGCAGACTTACTGTATCACTTAACCGTGTTATTACAGCGCCAAGGCCTATCGCTGGCTGATGTGGTTAGCTGTTTACAAGGCCGCCATAAGTAATAAATATAGAGTGTGGTATCTAAATACCGCACTCTATTGCTGTTTTAACGCTTCTAACACAATTTTAAATGCCGGAGACGGTTGCCTTCGGCTCGGGTAATACAAATAATAACCGGGAAATGCGGGGCACCAATCAGCTAACACTTTAATTAAATTACCATTTTTTATATGCTCACCAAACTCTTCTTCTGGTAGAAACGCAATACCTAACCCCTTTAACGCCGCCTCAACAATATGATGAGAGGTATTAAAGATTAATTGACCGCGTACATTCACATTAAGTTCTTCACCCTCTTTTTCAAACTCCCACGCATATAAACCGCCATGGGTCGGAAAGCGAATGTTGATACAATTATGTGCAGTAAGATCCTTTGGTGTTTTAGGCTTTTGATGCTTAGTAAAATACTCAGGGCTTGCAACGGCTGCCATATTGAGCTCTTTACCAATAGGCACTGCAATCATATCTTTATCTATAGTTTCGCCAAGGCGAACACCAGCGTCGATACGCTGAGCAACAATGTCTGTGTAGCCATAGTTAACATTAAACTCAATATTAATATCTGGGTATTGCTTTAATACATTGGCCAGTTTTGGGAGTAATGTGTTCTGAATGATAAAATCACCACAAGTAATTTTTACCGTACCCGCAGGTTTGTCTCTGAGTTCAGTTAAGGCTTCTAGCTCATTTTCGATATCATCAAAACGATGCCCGATTGCATTGAGTAAACGCTCCCCGGCGAGTGTCGGTGATACGCTTCGAGTTGTTCTGGTTAACAAACGAATATCTAAGTTTGCTTCTAGTGAACGAATAGCTTGACTCAAGGCAGACTGAGTTATGCCTAACTGAGCAGCAGCACGCGTAAAACTGCCAGTTCTTGCCACAATGACAAAATAGTTCAATTCATTGAGGTTTTGTTTGATCATCCACCAGCCTATTAATAAGTATTACTAATAAAGCATATTAGTATTCATTAGCTAGTCTATTCAACCTATGTCTGAAAAAATACTCCATCACATTTAACTGTATGGACTAGCATGACAAATTACTCAACCTATCAAGATGATCAGCCTATCGAGCAGCAAGCTAATTGGAGTGGGGTTTTTGCGATGACATTATGTATTTTCGCCTTAATAGCCTGCGAGTTTATGCCTGTAAGCTTATTAACACCTATGGCTGAAGATTTATCAATTAGTAAAGGCATGGTTGGTCAGGGGTTAGCAATATCTGGCTTTTTTGCGGTGGTCACAAGTCTATTCATGAGTCCTTTATTTGCTAAAAGTGATCGAAAAACCTTACTAGTCGCTCTGACCTTGATAATGCTACTGTCAACTTTAACAATCTCTGTAGCTGATAGTTACGCTGTTTATATGCTTGGTCGTGCGTTAATCGGCTTAGTCATTGGTGGCTATTGGTCACTTTCAACTGCTTCTGCAATGCGCTTAGTTCCCGAGGAAAAAGTGCCTAAAGCACTGGCAGTATTTAATGGTGGTAATGGTCTTGCCATGATAATTGCAGCACCACTTGGCAGTTATTTAGGCAGTGTTCTTGGCTGGCGAGGCGCGTTTATGTGTTTAGTGCCATTTATCGCTATTGCTGTATTTTGGCAATGGCAGGCTTTGCCTAGCATGCCAGCTCAGCAGCAATCAAAAGGACCTTTTTCTGCATTTAAGTTATTTAAAAAGCCACTCGTCCGTTTTGGTATGCTAGCTGTCGCGCTGCTATTTATGGGGCAATTTACTTTATTTACCTATGTAAGGCCCTTTTTAGAGTCAGCGTTTCAAGCCACCAGCCAACAAGTCTCTATGGTGTTATTTGTTATTGGTTTTGCAGGCTTTATTGGCACCTTATTGATCAGTAAGGTCATAAAACTCAGTTTAGCGTTTGCATTAATAGCTGCCCCTACGGTTATGGCTTTAATAGCATTTTGTTTAGCTAATCAAATATCTCTTTTTAACATCAACATCGTATTACTTGGATTATGGGGGTTAATTGCAACTGCAGCGCCTGTTGCTTGGTGGAGCTGGGTAGCTCGTGCTTTACCAAAAGATGCTGAAGTTGCAGGAGGATTGATGGTAGCAATTATTCAATTTTCGATAGCGCTAGGCTCAACATTCGGCGGCATATTATTCGATGTTTATGACTACCCTATCACCTTCTTTGTTAGCGCAGCTATCTTATTTTTTGCAGCCATTGCCAGCTATTTCACTATAAAAACACCCTAAAAAATCATTAGGTGCTCATACTTGGGCTACCTAATGTTCATTTTAAGCACATAAAGATACATTCGACACTTTTAGGCAATAAATCGACTGTTCTAATATAACGCCAAACTGCACAAATAACCGACAATAACCTCATCAAAGCTGCATTGTGAAAACAAATTGCAGTCCCTGTTAATCAAAAAATAGGAGAGTGTTATGACAACCTCAACTGATAATTTTTACCAAAGCGATGCTGTTAACTTTGAAAAAGTAATTTTCAAAAACCAATTACAAATGAATGTAGTCGGTAATCTTTTTACACCTAAAAATGCAGAGAAAGGTGCGAATCTTCCAGCACTTGTAATTGGTCATCCTATGGGTGCGGTAAAAGAGCAAAGTGCTACTTTATATGCAACTAAACTTGCAGAGCTAGGCTTTGTAACTTTGGCAGTTGATCTTAGCTTCTGGGGCGAAAGTGACGGCGAACCACGTAATACTGTACTACCTGATTTATACGCAGAGTCATTCAGTGCCGGTGTCGATTACCTTGCTAGCCGTTCATACGTCAACAAAGAAAGCATTGGTGGTTTAGGTGTATGTGGTAGTGGTGGTTTCATCATTAGTGCCGCAAAAATTGACCCACGTATCAAAGCTGTGGCAACAGTTAGTATGTATGACATGGGTGGCGCAACGCGCAATGGTTTAGGCAACTCTATTGATCTTGATATGCGTAAAGATATGCTTGATGAGGCTTCAGAGCAACGTAATGTTGAGTACCTTGGTGGCGAAGTACAATACACTGGCGGCTGCCCCCATCACATTGATGAAAGCTCACACCCAATTGCAAAAGAGTTTTATGACTTTTACCGCACTGAGCGTGGCGAATATACACCAGAGCGATCATCAGCAGATTTAACAACACACCCAACATTAAGCAGCAATGTGCGTTTTATGAACTTTTATCCATTTAACGATATTGAGACTATTTCACCACGTCCATTACTGTTTGTTGCTGGTGAACACGCTCACTCATTTGAGTTTAGCCAACAAGCCTATGATTTAGCTGCTGAACCTAAACAATTATTGGTTGTACCAAATGCAGGTCATGTTGATTTATATGATGATGTGGGTTTAATTCCATTCACTAAAATTGCTGAATTTTTCACAGCAAGTCTTTAACTAAAACGTGTCATGGTAACGAATGGGACATAGGGATATGCCCATTCGTTTTTTATACCAATTCGCTTAATTAACTATTATTGCCCATTGGTATTATATGTAGCCGGCTATTTAGCCGTTGCTAAAAACGCCTCTACATCTCGTTTTGGTGATAAACCAAAAAACCGAGAATACTCACGAGAAAATTGTGAAGGGCTTTCGTAGCCAACCTTAAAAGCAGCACCTGAGGCATCCATACTCTCGCCAACCATCAACCTTCTTGCTTCCATTAACCTTAAACGCTTTTGATATTGCAACGGGCTCATTGAAGTTAGATCTCGAAAATGATGGTGGAAAGTCGATTTACTCATTTTCGCAAGACCCGCTAAGTCCTCTACACTCAAGGGTTGATCATAGTTTTCTTTTAACCACTTAACACTACGTGCAATTCTAAGCCCTTGGCTACCTGTTGACACTATATGACGAAGCTCCGCCCCATGCTCACTGTTAAGTACACGCCAAAAAATTTCGCGTTTAATTAATGGTGCCAGCACTGGCATAGACTCAGGATCATCAACCAGATCAATTAATCGTGTAAAAGCGTTAAGTAGTGGCTCAGTCATCTCACCTAAGGTCATTCCCTTATTGAGTGATTGCTTGTTTAATTTGTCGAGCGGTATTTGCGAAATCAGTTCACCTAACATAGCCAAATCAAGCTTTAACACTAAGCCTAAATAAGGTGCGTCGTCTTTTGCTTCAAGAACTTGCATTTTTGCAGGCAAATCAATAGAGGTAATCAAATATTTGTGTGGGTCATACTTGAAAACATCTTCGCCCAAGGTCATGCTTTTTGCCCCTTGTAGCACCAGTGCAATACTTGGTTCAACCACACACATTGAACAAGAGGTGGCGGCCTGTGTTTGTCGATAAAAAAACAAATCCTCAATCACGCTATCAGCGGTTTCTTGCTGGCCAATAAGCGGCGCAATCTTATCTGCTAAAGCAGCGCTCATTTTAGCAATAGCATCATAATCTGAATGCATAACCAACCCAATTATATTCAAGATACTTAACTATACGCTCGGTTATACAATATTGACCAGTGGTAAATTTGCCGCCTCGGACTAATAGGCAATAACTTGCGTGCATTGTACTTTTTAAAGGCACAGTTTTTAGCCAAAATGAAGATTCGTTCGGTTACAAACACATGGAGAAAAGTATGAAGTATATTATCGGTACCCTTATCTTAACGATGAGTGCATTTAGTCATGCAGAAAACGCCTCTTCACAACGTTTAGAATTACCGCAAATCACAGTGCAAAAAAATGGCACTCAGTACCCAATGACTGGGCTCGACAAGTATTTCACGGGCAAAGTACGCGTCGAGCCTAGTTTCCAAGCTCATGGCGAAGCGAAAGCCGCTGGTGCCATGGTAACCTTTGAGCCAGGTGCTCGCACAAACTGGCACACTCACCCTGTTGGCCAAACCTTAATTGTTACATCAGGTATGGGTTGGGTTAATCAGTGGCACGGACAACCTCAGGTTATAAAACCAGGTGACGTTGTACATATTCCTGCTAATGTTAAACATTGGCACGGTGCTACAGATAAAACAGCCATGATGCACTTAGCTATTCAAGAGTCAAAAGACGGTAAGGTTGTTGATTGGTTAGAGCCAGTAACAGATAAGCAATATTTAAAAAAGCAGTAAAGATGGTAAGTGAAATGCAAATAAAATTCACCAGTAACGGCAAAACTATGCAAGCGACTTTAGAAAGTAACAATGCCGCTAAGCATTTTTATCAACTTCTACCACTGACTCTAAAAGTAGAAGACTTTGCCAATGCTGAGAAAATTGCCACTTTACCAGAGAAATTAAATCTACAAGGCTTACCTGCTGGGACCGATGCCGGCGCAGGAGACATTACTTATTACGCACCTTGGGGTAACCTTGCGCTCTTTTATAAGCAGCAAAGTTATGCAAATGGTCTGATAAAACTTGGTAAAATAACGGGCGATAGTCAGTTTTTTAAAAGTTTAGGCCAAGCGGATGTCACTATAGAGCCCTTGTAGTAGATACTAACTCTCCAGTTAGCAAAGCTGCTTCTGTACGCCACAAAGCAGCTTTTTTATTGCCTGACTTTATCTGCCCAGTGCTTTTAAAACATCACGAGCAAAATCATGCTCACTAAAGCCTTTAAGCCCTGCAAGGTCGTACCCTCGCCTAACAATCACTATCTGCTCGCTTGGAATGATCACTAAAAATTGACCACGGTTACCTCGCGCTGCAATAGTATCGTTTGGTAATTCAGGGAAACGTTCATTATAAAGCCACCACTGTGCGCCGTATCCTGGTGCCGTTTCTGGGGGTTGAGCAGGGGCAGGTTTACTAATATAACTTAACCAGTCTTTAGGTAATATTTGATCCCCTTGCCAGCGGCCATTATTCAGGTGTAATAGCCCTAAGCGAGCAAGATCCCTAGAAGTAGTCCACACTTGCGATGACAAAATAAAGTCACTTTGCCAATCTGACTCTAAAAATGTGTGCTGCATACCGATTTTATCGAGTAAATTGTCATATGGATAACGTAAATAGCTTGCTTCATCGTTAAACGTTTCTCGTAAGGTACGTAGCGCTAACATGGTGTCGTTATTAGCGTATTTCCAACGGCTACCTGGCTTAACTTCTAACGCAGTATGCGTTGCTGTGTCAGACACTAAACCTCCGCCCATATAGACACGATCCGTACGATTGCCCGCTTTATTACTGTCTAAGCCCGATGCCATATGAAGCAAGTTTTCAAGGGTAATTTCGCCGCGTGGGTCAAGCGGGTGAGACCAGCTTTCAAGCCCCGCAGGCTTAGTAACATCAAGTCGCTTTTGCGCTACCGCCACACCAATAATGCTCGCGCCAATACTTTTTGCAACAGACCAAGTACGCTGGGCAGTTTCAGGGGTAAAACCTGCTTTATATTGCTCTGCTAGAATCGCCTCAGGGCTTGCTATTAAAATTGCTGAAGTTCGTGCGCCTTCACCATAATGACGAGTAAAAGCCTGTGCAATAACCTCATCAAGCGCCTTATTGCCCGTCGCTTTATTAACACCATTTAGCATTTGCCAAGGCTTACCATCATCCTTTTGGTAGGCTAAGTTTTCTTTAAACGGTACTTGCACGAGTGTTGCAGCTTTAAGGCTTGCCCCTACGGGTAAATCAACACAGCCTAAACGAGGCCGCCACACCGATATACGTTGCTTATCTTTATCGTAATCAACAATGACTCGTTTATGCTCAGTATCAATGTTCGCTTTTAGTGTTTTTACAGTATCTGCAATTAAAGGATAAATACCGGTAAGTTCATCAATATCGATTTGATCTTTGCTTTTGCCAGCGTTAAACGTGGCACTACAGGTAAAATTGGCGACGTACCCAGCGGCATAAGCGTTTAAAGTTGTATCTGTTTCTTCGCTACAAACAAAAAAACTGGAGCACAACAACGTACTTAGTAAGGTTATTTTTTTCATTATTACTCCTTAGGGGCCAAAGAGTTTAAGTTAGCAAAAGAAAAAAATAATGATATGTTTTTACGGCAGTATTCGCTCTTTAAGCGATAAATCACCGAATAAAAAAGGAACAACAAAAAACGCCATACTGGGTATGGCGTTTAGCTTACTCAATCTAAAAATTATTTAAAATGTTGAGGCATCAATTACATAACGATAGCGCGCTTTTTTATCCACCACGCTTTGCCATGCATCATTGATTTCAGAGGCTTTGATTAACTGGGTTGCTGGCAGAATATTATTCTTAGCACAGTAATCAACAACTTCTTGCGTTTCTTGCATATCACCAATTAACGAAGCATTAAAGTTTACGCGGCTTGCAGCCAATCCTAATGCATTCATGTTTAATGAAAACTCTTCTGGCATACCCACTTGGGTATACGTGCCGAATGGTTTTACTAATGAAGCATATTTAGCAATATCATATTTCACTGGCAAGGTATTAATTAAATAATCAAGCTGCGACTTATGCTCGTTGTAAGCGTCTTCACCGTCAACAACAACCACTTTAGCGCCAAAGGCTTTAATATCGGCTACTTTATCTTTAGAGCTAGTGAACGCATAGACATCAGCACCTTGCGACACAGCCAATTTAACAGCTAAGTGCCCAAGCCCACCAATACCAACAACACCTACTTTATCGCCTTTTTTCAAGTTAAATTTAAGCAACGGAGAATACGTTGTAATGCCGGCACATAATAAAGGAGCAGCATGCTCTAAACTAATGTTTTCAGGAATATGCACTGCAAAATGATCGCGAACAACAATGTTATTCGAGTAACCACCTTGTGTTATACCTGTCGGTGAGCGCTCATCAGGGTAGCCATAAGTGAACTTCGTTTCTGGGCAATATTGCTCGCCTTGATCTTTACAGCTATTACAGTCAAGACAGCTATCAACCATACAGCCTACACCAGCACGGTCGCCCACTTTAAACTTAGTCACATTCTTACCGACTGCTGTTACGATACCTGCAATTTCATGACCTGGTACTTGAGGGTATTGCTGTGCGCCCCAATGCCCTTTCATCTGATGAATATCTGAGTGGCAAATACTGGCGAATTTAATTTCGATTAAAATATCGTTATCGCCAACTGGGCGTCTTTCGAACTCCCATGGTTTTAGTAAGCCTGAATTATCAAAAGCCGCATAGCCACGAGATTTTATATTGCCATTTGCAAGCTGCTCAGATGATGCTGCAAATGAAGGCGCCGCAAAGCCACCTAATAAAAGGCCTGCACCTAAAGCTGAACTCGTTTTAATAAAATTACGACGTGATAAGTCTTGCGTTTCATGTTTGTCACACATTTCAATGTACCTTATGCTAAATAATCTTCATCTGAAACAGCTTCGAACCAGTCAACAGGTTTACCATCGAGTGCTTCTTGAACTGCTACATGCTTCATTGCACTATCAGCAGTCGCACCATGCCAGTGACGCTTTCCGCAGTTACACCAAATTAAATCACCTGGATTGATGACTGTTTTCTCACCACCCTCGCACTGTGTCCAACCTTGACCTTCTGTAACTAATAAAACTTGGCCGAGTGGATGAGAATGCCAATTTGTACGAGCTCCTTTTGAAAACTCCACCACAGCAACACCAACGCGAGCAGGTGCTGGTGCATTAAATAAAGTACTGATTTGCACTTTACCTGTGAAACATTCTGCTGGCCCTGCGATTGGATCTTGAGAACCTGACTTAATTACTTGCATATCGCTTGTTTGCGCTGAATCACTCATATGTTTCTCCTTGGGTTGCTTAGTTTTTGGTCTACTATTTCAGTCTAAAGCATCGCGAAAAACCATAAATGCCTGAAGCTCGCGCTTTCTTGCCTATTTGTGTAAAAAAAGTTTTTAAAGCCTTTAAACCTTTTTTATCAGCACCTGCGACTAAGCTAATAACACCACACATATGAAAGGGAAGAACCATGTTAAGTACAGTAAAAACACTCTCACTAATTGCCGCAGGCTTATTATCAGCACAAACATTTGCTTGAGGTGATATGCCACTACAAGAAACAAAAAACCTAACGCTAGATGCAGCCTCATTAAGCGCTTTAAAAGTAGAAGCGGGCTCTGGTTTTTTACACATTACTGGTAGTGACAGTGATGAAGTAACCGTTAAAGCCGAGATTTATCAAGAAAAGCCTCATGATGAATATTGCTTAAACCTTGAAGCCAAAGGCAATAACGCAGCACTTAGTGCAGGCCAGTGCGATTACCACACCAATAAGCAAACTCGCATTGATTTAACCGTTGCGATCCCTCGCTCATTTAATGTTGATGTACACGATGGCTCTGGTGAAATTATCATTAGCAAAGTTGCGAATACTGTGATCAACGATGGTTCTGGTTCAATTACCGCAAATGACATTACAGGCACATTAGAAATCAATGATGGTTCGGGTAGCATAGAGGCACGTAATATCAGCCGTGATATTAAAATTCATGACGGCTCAGGTAATATTGATGTTGCCAACGCACAGGGCAATATTGAAGTACACGATGGTTCTGGTGGTATCGAGTTAAATGATATTTCGGGTGATGTTGTCGTTTCAGATGGCTCAGGAAGCATTCGCGTTGATACTGCAGCAAACTTTGAGTTACTCAGTGATGGCTCTGGCTCAGTAAAAGTAACCAACATTGCAGGCAAAACCAAGATGTAAGCTTACGCTTTTATAGTTTTTAGCAACTAAAATGCCTTCCTTTGCGAAGGCATTTTAAATTGTAATAGCTAATCTTTATTAGCATTTTTACAAGGGCTTAGGTATCCTTTAGGAAACGTTTAAGGAACTGCTATTTAAAAGGATAGCCTGATATGAAAAAGCCACTCGCCGCCTTACTAACTGGCCTTGTTTTAACAGGTTGTACAGGACTAACAACTGAACAACAAACGGCCATTGATAACTTAACCCCTTGCGAGAAAATTAACGCCCTATTAGGTGCTTACGACAACCGCTTTGAAGGCTTAAAACGTAGCCGTGTAAATACTAAATACATGGAAACATGGACAGCGAAATACAACCTTATTGCCGATAACTGTCAAATCACGGCGCTTGATAAAGACAATGTTACCTACCGCTGTGTAGGCAATTACGAGCAACAGCAACAGGCTGTCGCCGATCACACCCGTGCGGTTAATTTTACCCAAGCGTGTTTAGCGGGTAATAATTGGCATCAAACACAAAAAGAGTCAGCTGAATCGTTACGTACCACGTTTGTGCTTGACGAAAACAACCCTGTTATCTCAATTCATTCGGGTAAAACCCTATCACGCAAACAGCCTTGGTCTACCACTCTTGAAATTGGTAAGCCAATTGAAGGCAAGTAATACACTAATGAAGGCTACATTAGCCTTCACATCACTATGACAAAATCAAAAAAACCAACCAGCCAATTTAAAACAGATTGCATCGGTCAATGTCATCGCCTAAATGGCTATTGCACTGGCTGTGGTCGCAGTAATGATGAAATTTTTGATTGGATCATTTTATCCGAGCAAGAAAAGCAATCTATTTTAAATACTCCTCGCCCTGACATAAAAGCGAAATAGTTCTGACACCCAAGCGTCATTAAAGCTTGTTAGCCTGATTCAAACTGACCATCAGGTAACGATAATGACCGCTATTTTTGTAATTAACTTAGCAAGCTCTACTGAACGATTAAACCGTGTTAGCCATGAGCTAAATGCACAAAATTTGGCATTTGAACGCCTTGATGCAATTGATGGTAGAGAGCTGTCTGATACAGAGATAACCAAGCACTATAGTGCTGATTTAAACCTAAAAAAATACCATAAGCCCTTGAGTAAAGGTGAAATTGGCTGTTACCTGAGTCACAGAAAAGCATGGCAAACCATTGTCGATAGGCAATTAGATCACGCCATTATTTTAGAAGATGACTTTGTGCTCGACCGCTCTATTCACAGTGCAATTGAAAACATTAGTACCTTGAAACAGCCTTGGCAGCTAATAAAATTGGCGGCTTATAAAGACCGAAATCGGGAAATTGCCTTTACAAAACCCCTTGCTGATGAGCAACACTTAGTCATTCATAAAAAGCTTATGTCTGGCTGCTGTGCAACTGCTGTTAGTTTTGAAGGTGCAAAAGCGCTGTTAAAAGCCACAGCGACATTTGGCCGCCCCGTTGACTGCGATTTACAGCATGTGTGGGAAACCGGTGTTTATGGATACTCTTTGCTGCCCTACCCGGTATCACAACCCGATAATGCACAAAGTGATATTCGGGATAGATCAACCAAAGTTAAAAAGTCATTTTGGCGACGTAAAAAACAGCAACTTCACAGTGCACTACTAAACACAAAGTACACAAAGCAGTTTGTAAAAGCGCAGCAAGTACCAAACAAAAAAAAAGGAGCCGCAGCTCCTCTCTTACCAATAAAAAATCATTAACGATTTATTTTGCTTAGCTGTTATTTAGCTTGATTTGGGTGGTCAACACCCATCCATGCTTTAAACAATGCCATTTGAGCTGGTGTTGCATCTTTTAATGCTTTGACCTTTTTCTCTTTATCAAAGTCTTCGCTAAGTGTTAGCGTTGTGCTTTGTAATGCATCGCGTCTAATGAAATCAACAGTCACTGTGTCGCCTGCTTTAAACGTTTCGAGGCTGGCTGTTAAATCTTTACCAACATGCTTTTTGTTAAACGCAACAATTTTGTCATCAGTCGTTAAGCCCGCTTGCCATGCAGCGCCACCACGGCGAACATGAGTTAGGGTTAATAACTCACCGCTGTTTTTTGCAAACGAATCAATACTAGGTACTGATTTTGCGCCTTCAGGGCGAATTAAACCTAAGCCTACTTTTGCAAGTAGCTCATCAAAGTCGATAGCAGCAGGCTCATCCACATTGGCTTGCCACCAAGCGCTGTAATCACGACCTGTAAGCTCTTTTAAAATTGCTTTAACATCATCTGGCGTAAAACCATCTGGTAAACGATGCTTGTTGTAAAGCGCGCGGTGAACGTCGCGGTAACTGATTTTGCCATCGCTTTTTTCTAGCAAATCAATATCAAGTGCCATTGAAATCAATGAACCTTCTAAATAGATATTGGTGCTGTAGTTGCGAGCGTGGTCGCCGCCTTGGTTGATCCACTTATCAAAGCTTGTTTCGGTTGCACTTTGTACTTCGCGACCCGGTGTTTGTAAGTGACGATTAACGGTTTTCGTTAACGTACCGAAGAACTCATCAGTTGTTTCAATGCCAGCACGCACCATTAAGTGATCTTCAAAGTAGCTGGTTGAGCCCTCTGCAATCCATAATGTTTTCGCGTAGTTAATATTGGTGTAGTCATACGGCGCAATACCTTTAGGGCGGTATGCTTTTACGTTCCAAGTATGAATAAATTCATGAGCTGCGGTGCTGATAAACGCAAGGTAATCTTTACGAGAACCAAAACGGTCACGTGGGCGCTGGATAATGGTTGAGTTTAAATGCTCTGTTGCACCGCCTGCTCCTGACGTAGCATGTACCATAAATACATAACGCTCATACGGGTAGCTATCCCAAATTACGTTGCCAGTTGTAACCAACTTCTTAAGGTCAGTTAGCATTTGGTCTACGTCGTAGTTACCTTCACCCCAAATAACGAGTTCGTATTCACGACCATCAACAGTGAACTTGTGTAGCTCATTGATACCTGTTTCGATTGGTGAATCAACTAAGATATCGTAATCAGCGGCTTTAAAGCTGTGTTTAGAACCCGCATTTTCCATACCCGATACTGAGCGCCATTCTTTTGGTACATTTAGCTCAACTTTAACTGGGTCTTGGCGGAATGATTCGCTGAACATGAAAAAGCCAGAAGCATCAATGAAGGCATGGCTATCATCAATATGACGAGCACGTTTACCTAGCTCGTTAGCGTAAACTTGGTAATCTACATTGACTTGAGTAGGTTCGTTTAGGTGGACACGCCAAGTGCTGTGGTCAATTTTTTCCCACTTTAAAGCCTTACCATCATCATCTTTTGCTTCGAAAAAGCGCACGCCATTGGCAAGATTTAAAATTTCGTAACGGCCAGTACGCCAAGCTGGAAGTTTAATATCTAAATGTGCTTGTGCAGTTTGCGGAAACTCAACACTAACATTACCTAAATGGTGCTCTGGCTGAGTGATAGACAGTGAGTAGTTTACATCTGCAAACACACTGCTAGAACAGGCCGCCAAAATAGACATTGCCAAAAACTTTTTCATAACAACTCTTTTTATTACTATCAAAATTGTGAAATAGCCTAACAATTGCGAGAAAAAATGTGAATTAAAAACCGATAAACAGCCATTGCAACAAGTTTGATAGACAAAATAGCTAAGTTTTTGACTTGGAACCTACATTTCGTATTAATTTGTTGTAAACTTAGCGTATAGCAATTTGAATTTTTGATGGCGGTATTACTAGGTGCAGCAACAGCATGATGTTCTTAATAAAAAGTTAAAGCAAGCGATCGACGCTCGAACAGTGGTCGAAGATGCGCGCAAACATCAAGTTGAAGTTCTTTCTCAGTTTGCAGCGAAACTATCGCTAAGCTGTAAAGGACTAGACATTGAACTAGACAATCGTTTAGCGAAATTTAGAAATGCCCTTAAAAAAGGGGTTAAATTCGAATTACTCACCCCTTTTATCGATGATGTGCTTGGCCTGTTAAAACAACAAGAAACCAAGCAAATGGCACTGCAACGTGAGCTAAATGAAAGCGTTACAGATGCAGGTAAGCAGCTGCAAAAAGTACGAGGCTTGCCTGATGATGCACGTCGTTCGCTACGTTACTTACTCGATCACGAATTAAATAATATTCAGTCTAATCATGACTTTGTGCCACTACTTTCAAAGCTGATTTTAATTTATCATCAAGCCTTACAAGCCAAGCTTGCAACAACAAATACAGCTGAGGCGCAAATAAGACCAGAGCTTGCCACACAGCTGCTTTCTCTTGCCAATGACTTAGTGCTCGAAGATGAAAGTGCCGAGCAAATTAAGACTATCAAAAGTAAAATAACCCATAATGATAGTGTTGACGATCTGCTTGATTCTGCACTGAATATTATCAGCATCGTTACGCGTAATATGAGTAAAGAGCGCCAATCAGCGCAAAGCTTTTTGATCTCATTAAATCAAACAATCGAAGATTTACATCACTCAATTGTTTCTACTAGTAAGCATTCAGAATCTCTGAGCGCTGAATACGACACGCTTAACAAACAAATTGAAGCAAAGATTAAAAACCTGCATACGCAAACACAGCAAGCGACGTCTATTTCTTCGCTTAAAGAGCTTGTAGAAGAAGAATTAAAATCATTAAGTGATGATTTAATCGCAAAAGAAAAGCTAGAACAAACAGAACGCGAAAGCTTACTCGCTAGCTTTAACGATATTAATAGCCGCATTAGTCATTTAGAAACCAAGCTTTCGACCTATAAGCAGCGCCTAAATGAGCAGCGCTTTAAAAGCTTACTCGATGGCCTAACTAAATTGCCAAACCGTGCAGCGTTTGATGAACGCTTTAATCATGAATTTAACTTATTTAATGTGCAAGAATCAGACATTACCTTTGTAGTGATTGATGTAGACCACTTTAAATCAATCAATGATCAATATGGCCACAGTGCCGGTGATAAAACACTGCAAGTAATTGCTAAAGCATTACAAAAATCAATTCGTAAATCAGACTTTATTGCCCGTTACGGCGGCGAAGAGTTTGTGTTACTAATGAGTGGAATGTCGATTGAAAATGCCGCTGTGCCACTTGAAAAACTGCGCAAAACAATTCAAGGCATTCCGTTTAAATTTAAAAATAAGCAAGTAGAAATCACCATTTCTCTTGGTGCAACCCAGTTGAAAAAAGGTGATACCCCGCTGATTGCCTTTGACCGTGCAGATGAAGCACTATACAAAGCCAAGAACGAGGGACGAAATAAAGTTTGCATTAGCAAATAAAGGCCTCATCTAGTATGTGAGGTCTTTGACACACAATGATAAAGGCTCATAGACGAGCCGGGAGAGTGCTTATGTTAAAACAACTGAATCCTACAGGTGTACTGGATTTACTATCGCAACTAGAAGTTGATCTACTCGAACAATCATCCACCAGCGAGCGCTATAAATTATTTAGGAACTGTGTGCTCGCTGTTCTCAATGTGGGCAGCCACACCGATTCAAGCTCTGAAATTTACAATAAATACGAAGACTTTGATATTCGCTTATTAAGCCGCGAACGCGGAATTAAGATCGAACTTGAAAACCCACCGGAATCTGCCTTTGTTGACGGCGAAATCATTACCGGTATTCATGAACATATCTTCTCGGTTATTCGCGATATTCTGTTTATTTGTCAAAAATACGAAAAAGATTTAACAGAGCAAAAAGCCATTACTCATATGGTATTCGATATGCTGCGAAACGCAGGCGCACTGAGAGTGAATAGTGACCCGAGCATGATAGTTTGTTGGGGCGGCCACTCTATTAACGAAGTGGAATACAAATACACCAAACAAGTTGGCTATGAGCTTGGCCTTCGTGGCTTAAACATTTGTACTGGCTGTGGCCCTGGTGCAATGAAAGGCCCGATGAAAGGCGCAACCATTGGCCATGCCAAGCAACGTATTACTAATAACCGTTACTTAGGTTTAACCGAACCAAGCATTATAGCCGCTGAGCCACCAAACCCGATTGTAAACGAGCTGGTGATTTTGCCTGATATCGAAAAGCGTTTAGAAGCTTTTATTCGTACAGCCCATGGCATTATTATCTTTCCGGGTGGTGCGGGTACCGCAGAAGAGCTGTTATACCTTTTAGGTATTTTGCTTCACCCAGATAACGAAAAACAATGTTTACCAGTGATCCTTACTGGCCCTAAAGAAAGTGAAAACTACTTTATTGAGCTGTGTAAATTCGTTGAGAAAACACTCGGTAAAGCGGCGCTAGATAAGTTTGAAGTGATCATCGATGATCCAGAGCGCGTTGGTAAAACGCTTAAAGCGAAGATGGCTGAAGTGCGCGAATACCGTAAAAGCCAAGGTGATGCTTACTACTTTAACTGGACGCTAAAAATCGATCATGATTTCCAACAGCCGTTTGCACCAACTCATGCTAATATGTCGAGCTTAGATTTACATTTAGATCAACCAACTCAGCAACTCGCAGCTAATTTACGCCGTGCGTTTTCAGGCATTGTGGCTGGTAATGTTAAAGACGAAGGCTTACAAGCCATCAAACAACATGGCCGCTTTGTGCTAAGTGGTGAACCTGCGCTTATGGCTGATATGGACAAACTACTGGCAGCATTTGTTGAGCAAGGCCGAATGAAGTTGCCTGGCAGTAAGTATATTCCTTGCTATGAGATAAAAGCCTAACAGGAGCCTATGTGACAACCCAATTACTTTTAATAGATGCGCTAAACCTTATTAGGCGCATCTATGCTGTTGATAGTAATCAGAGTCATCACAGTGAAGAGCATATGATAAAAGCAAGCTGTGCCCGAGTGGCACATGCTTGCAAAAAGTTACGCCTGCAAACGAATGCGACTCACGCGATTGCCGTGTTTGATGGTGAAAGAAGTTGGCGTTATCACTACTTTGAGGCCTACAAAAGCACTCGTTCACCAATGCCTGACACCCTCAAGCAAAACTTATCACGCTTTAAACAAGCAATTGAAGACACTGGCATTGTGGTGTTTTCACCTGATAATGATGAAGCCGACGATATAATTGCTACTCTTGCTTACAAGGCCGCAACTAATAATGTGCCTTCTACCATCGTTTCTACCGATAAAGGGTTTTTGCCGTTTTTATCTGAGCAAATTGCAATTTTTGATTACTTTAAAAAACAGTATATTGAGCTTGAAGATATCAAGCAGCGCTTTGGTGTACCAAAGCATCGGCTTGCTGATTTTTGGGCATTAGCAGGTGATAAAACCAATGATATTCCGGGTGTTAAAGGGATAGGTAATAAGTCGGCGCAGCAATTAATCAACGATTATGAGTCGATAGAAGCGGCCATGAACGATGATGAGCTAAACCCGACTCTAAAACGTAAGCTGAGTTCAGAAATGGACATGTTCGTAATATCAAAAAATCTTGTTATGCTGCGTACCGATATTAACTTAGGCTTTAGTTTAAAGCAGTTAAGGCTCAATTAGTCGCAATCTCGTAGCACAGTTTGCCAACTGAGCGTATACTGAAAATTCGCGTTAGTTTTATAGAGTTACACATGTTCAAAAAGGTTTTCCAATATCTGGTACTTGGGTTAGGTGTTTATGCACTGATAGCAACCCTAGTGATCACTTTTTATAAAGATGATCCGCAAGCCATGATCTGGCAAGACCGCGAAGCTTTTAATAAACGCTATATCGCAAAACTATCGATTGATAAGCCTGAAAACCTGAATGCGGTGCTTGATTATTTAGGTAGCCCCGATCTAACCTATGCTAAACGAGTCGAAGACAATGTTTGGCAGATTATTTTTTACCGCACTCAGCATGTTAAATCTGATGGCATAACCACCATCGATGAGTGCACAGGGCTACTATTTAAAAATGGTCAGCTGGTATTATGGGGGCCAAGTGCCTATGAAAGCTATCAACAAGAAACCTAACCGCTTATGATGGAAAACGTGACGCCACGGGAATTGGCACGCTTATTTGATAGTACACACCAGCTACTTAAGCTTTATCATCAAAAGCAAAAATGGTCACAAATTTTCCCTTTGTTAAGTAATCTAGCTGAGCGTTATTACCTGCTGTATCAAGCCTGCCCAAAAGGTATGCAAGCACAACTAAGCTTGTATGTACCGAACCATGGTTACACCACAAACTTAGTTGTAAACCAATGTGTTGTCGCTTGCATTTTGTGCCGCAGCCTTAACTACAACCAAGCCATTAGCGAACAAATTATTAGTTGCTGTTTAGCCAATTACCTTTGCGTGCAATCACAAAGTAATAAGTTAGCAGCAGGACAGCCCCTGACGGCTCAAGATAAAAAGCTTTGGCAGTGCCGCCATCAGTTAGCTGCAAAATTACTAAAAGACTCAGGCCCACATACGCTTTCTATTCAGCATTTATTAGCGCGTTTAAATAAATATAAACAAGCCCTATTAAGCGCGCCAAAAATTATGATTTACGATGGCGCAACAACCTTAGTTGCTTTGGCTAATATTATTGCCATGAATACGACTTACCGCGAGTCAGGTGGTCACATTAGTGTGCACAAAGCCTTAGCTGATATTTATTTACGCACCCCTAATGAATTTGCCCAAAATGCTATAAAAGCACTGATTGCGCATATTGGCCCTTACATTCCGGCCAGTGAAGTAAAGTACGCCGAACAAGTACTTATTTATTTAGCCACAGATGAACATGGCCGCCATATATTGGTTGATGCCAGCCGCCCTGAAAAAATTCGTTGGCATCGCTTCAAAGCAAGCTTAACTATTTTTGACAAACAAAGGCATTGTAAAGACTCTCGTTTGCTATACACAGTTTGGTTTAGTGAAAACATTAACTTTGCTGAGCCACAGCCAATAAATCAGCAGCGCAGGCAGCACTATTTAGAGCTAATTAGCACGTTAAAAGTATCGCAGGAATATAGCTACCGTGGCTTAAATAAGCTTTTAAGCCCCTACCCTGAATTGATAGCCCAGCTTACCGTTGCTTCTAAACCCTATAATAAAGAGCAGCAAAGAGCTAAAGACTTGCGCCATTGTTTATCTATGGTCGGATACGATAACGCCCCTGCTATTATCCAAAAAGTATTATTTCAACGCTTGGTTGCAACCACATCACACCCGCTTTTTCAGCATATATCTAAGCGCCTTGAGAATATGGTGCGCATTATTCAGGCGCTATTTAAGTACAACGATTCAATTCAATTTGAGCAAGTTACTTTGCCCTTATATGCCTACGTTCTTTATCTTTGCGAACATCAAGCTACCAGTATTTCTCGTAAAACTGTATTTGAGCAGGCCGAAGAGCAAGTAATAAGCCCACCGCTTGCCTGTTTGTTTGGGGTTAGTCACTTAAATCAAGAGCCACTAACGGCGTATTTAAATCAACTGATTGGCGATAACAGTTGGACACAGCATTTACTTGGTAGTGAGCAACATAAAAAACAAACTCTCGATATCAATGAAAAACATTGGGTCGCGATTAAGCTATTTACTTATTATGTTTTTCAACCCAAAGCGCTATTTAGTAGTTGGCAAGAACAGATTATTTTCGACAGCTTATCGGCTGCTGGATGGCAATCAAAAGCAGATTTTTATGCATATCTGAAAAACTGTGAATTTGCAGACAATTTTTAGATTGTGTTGTTAAAAAGTGCGAAAACGTTAAATAAATATGAACTTTAGTCTGTTTATAGTCAGTATTCACAGGATAAACTGGCAAAAAGCTGAATAAATTGCTATAAAAGCCGCTTAAATTTTCAAACACATCCACGTAAACCCTCTAACAAGTAAATCGCATGCTATTTCGCGATAAGTTTACGTGTTTATCTACTCATAAATAGGAAAAGTAAATGGCTAAACAAACCATCACAGTGATCAAAGGCGACGGCATTGGTCCTAGCATTATTGATTCAGCACTTGAGATCCTTAAAGCTGCAGGTTGCGATTTTGATTATGAATTCGTTGATGCTGGCCTTGCTGCCCTAGAAAAAACTGGTGAGTTACTTCCGCAAGAAACAATCGACACAATCGCGCGTAACAAGATCACTTTAAAAGGTCCTTTAACGACACCAGTTGGTGAAGGTTTTACTTCAATCAACGTAACTTTACGTAAAAAGTTTGGCCTTTACGCTAACGTTCGTCCTGTTAAATCATTCGCAGGTACACAAGCTCGTTACGACGACATCGATATCATCACTATTCGTGAAAACACACAAGGCATGTACTCAGGTCTTGGCCAAGTGGTTTCTGAAGATGGTAACGAAGCAGAAGCAATGTCAAAAATCACCCGTGAAGGTGCAGAAAAAATCGTTACTTTTGCATACGAACTAGCGGTACGTGAAGGCCGTAAAAAAGTAACTGCTGTACACAAAGCTAACATCCTTAAATCAACATCTGGTTTATTCTTAAAAGTTGCACGTGAAGTAGCTGAGCGTTACCCACAAATCGAATCAACAGAAATGATTGTTGATGCAACTTGTATGAAACTAGTTATGACTCCTGATGAGTTTGATGTAATTGTTACTACAAACTTATTCGGTGACATCCTATCTGACCTATGTGCTGGTCTTGTTGGTGGTTTAGGTATGGCTCCTGGCGCAAACATCAGTGAAGATGCAGCAATCTTCGAAGCTGTACACGGTAGCGCACCAGACATCGCAGGCAAAAACCTTGCAAACCCAACGTCAGTGATCTTAGCATCTATCCAAATGCTAGAGCACCTAGGTATGGGCGACACTGCAGAGCGCATCCGCAGCGCAGTTGCTGATGTTATCAAATCAGGCGACCGTACAACTCGCGACCTAGGCGGCAGCCACGGTACTACAGACTTCACTCAAGCTGTAATTGAGCGTCTATAAGAGAATACTTGTTTAAGGCTTATGACAAGCTAATAACCCTTAAACACCTCCTTCCAAAAGCCAGTCTAAGACTGGCTTTTTTATACCCTCTATTAAATTGAATACTTAATTGGACATCCACTTTTATTTTTTTAGTAAAACCTCAACATAAAGCTAGACACCCATCTTTAAATTTCTCACTTCTCAAAATTATGACTAAACTTAAATTGTTCAACTCATGGAGGAGAAGAGCATGGCAACCCCACGTAGAAACTTAATTAGTGTTTCAAATACACCTTACTATCACTGTATTTCACGCTGCGTTCGTCGCGCTTATTTGTGCGGGCAAGACCCACTAACGGGTCGTTCGTATGAACACCGGCGCGATTGGGTTGAAAAGAAACTACTTCAACTTGGGCGAATATTTTGTATTGATATTTGTGCCTACGCAGTTATGAGTAATCACACACATCTAGTTCTTCACATTGATATAGCAAAAGCAAAGCGCCTAAATAATAAAGCGATTCTTATTAGATGGCACAAGTTATTCAAAAGTACATTCCTTTGCCAACGATTCTTAAATGGCGAATTGCTAACACAACCTGAACACGCTGCGGTTAATACCAGAGTAAATTTATATCGAGAACGGCTCAGCAGCATTAGTTGGTTTATGCGCGTGCTTAATGAAAGTATTGCACGAAAAGCGAATCAAGAAGATGAGTGCAAAGGTCGATTTTGGGAAGGTCGCTTTAAATCACAAGCTTTACTTGATGAAGCAGCACTTGCTGCATGCCTTGCTTATGTAGATTTAAATCCTGTTAGAGCAAAAGCGGCTGATTTACCTGAGCAATCTGACTACACCAGTATTAAATCTAGAATTAATGCAGCTCAAAATAATAAGCAACCGAAATCGCTTATGCGCTTTGCAGGTAAACCTCGTAAACATATGCCTAAGGGACTACCATTTGAGCTCAAAACATACCTGCAACTTGTTGATTGGACTGGGCGGTCAATACGAGAAGATAAGCCAGGGAAAATCCCAGAAAAGGCATTACCAATACTTGAAAGGTTAAACATTTGTACTGAAAACTGGCTCACACTCACCACTTCCTTTACCCGCTCGTTTAAAAATACTGCAGGTAAAGAACAAGCAATCACAGCTTATACTAATCATATGAAACGAAAACGAAGAAGCTCTATAACTAATAGCTTAGCCTTATTTACTTAGTTACGCATTCGACACTAGAAGTCAATTTTACAAATCCAATCCTTTTAATTCTAGAGGCATAACGACTACTGCGACTAGCGCTGACCAGTGTGTAAAACTAAAAAATTAACTCAGCACATAAGGCTGAAATTTAATTGATAACAATAAAAAATCACCATTCTTATAGCAATTCAACTTGTTCTGAATAATTCACATCTATCTTTAGCTGATTCTTATTAAAAATAAGATGGGTGTCTGGTTAAATATTTAAGTTGGCTGTCTTTTCAAAAATTAACCAAACCTTATTGCAGCGAGGTGTAAAAGTGGGTGTCTAATTATAAAAAAGAATCCGATTCTGATAGTAGCTAAGTTATGCAAGGCAGTAACGTAAATGCATTATCTATTGGTATAGTTAGCAATTTGCCACACGAACAATTCAATGCATAGTTACACCCCAAAATAATGATAATAAAGCATGTAGATGCAACAAAAATATCAAAAAACAAAAATACAGAAAAATTAATGCAAAAAGCCACTTTTGCGGTTGACATCAGTTTCCAAAACGCTTAAAAATACTCCTAACATTTTTTAAACAGCAGCCATCTAGTCGGCTGTGCATTTTTTAGAAGAAAATTAAAAAATAATGAATATTCGCCGTCACCTTTTAGTCGTCAACGTTCTCGTACTGGTCTTAGTTACAAGCCCAGCGGGAGGCTATTAAAAGGTGAAAGCACGCTTTTTAAAAAACCCCCGCCCTATGCGGGGGTTTTTTTATGCATTTATGCTTGCACACACAGAGGAATGAGGATGAGTACAACTGAATATAATGGATCCGAACTAGTTGTTCGGGCACTTAAAGAATTGAATGTTAAGTATATTTTTGGCTACCCTGGTGGGTCTGTTCTTGATTTATACGACGCGTTATTTCAACAAGAAGATATTGAACATATCTTAGTACGTCATGAACAAGCCGCTACTCATATGGCTGATGGTTATGCCCGTGCTACCGGCGAAGTAGGTGTGGTGCTAGCAACTTCTGGCCCTGGCGCTACAAACTGTGTAACAGGTATCGCGACAGCGTACATGGATTCTATCCCAATGGTGGTGTTATCTGGCCAAGTTCCTACTGGTTTAATTGGTGATGATGCATTCCAAGAAACTGATATTGTTGGTTGTTCTCGCCCTATCGTAAAGCACAGCTATAACTGTCGCAGCGCAAAGGATATTCCAACGATCTTAGCTAAAGCATTCTACTTAGCCAGCACAGGCCGCCCTGGCCCAGTTGTGGTTGAATTACCTAAAGATATGCTTAATCCAGAGCTAAAGTTCCCATTCGAATTTCCAAAAACAACTGAGCTTCGAACTTATAACCCGAACACTAAAGGCCACTCAAAACAAATTCGCAAAGCGGTTAGCGCAATTTTAGAAGCTAAAAAACTGGTTATTTACTCAGGTGGCGGCATTATTCTATCAAATACCTCTGAGCAACTAACTCACTTGGTTGAATCATTAAATGCGCCAATCACTAACACCTTAATGGGCCTAGGTGGTATCAGCGGTACTCACCCTAACTTTATTGGTATGTTAGGTATGCATGGTAGCCTTGAGGCAAATAAAGCCATGGCAAATGCTGATGTTATTTTAGCTTTAGGCGCTCGATTCGATGATCGGGTAACAAATAACGTTAAAAAGTTCTGCCCCAATGCCACTATCGTTCATGTTGATGTTGACCCAACCTCTATTTCTAAAACAATTAAAGCGCACATCCCGGTTGTTGGCTGCTTGAAAACAGTGCTTGAGCAGTTACAAACGGCGATTGATAAGAGCCCTATTTCAATTGATCGTTCGGCACAAGAAGACTGGTGGCGTCAAATTATTAGCTGGCGTGAACAAAAATGCCTAAGCTACAGCACAGATGGCGATAAAATCAAACCACAAGCCGTTATAGAGGCAATTTACAAAGCAACCAATGGTGATGCTTACATTAGCTCTGATGTAGGTCAGCATCAAATGTTTGCAGCTCAGTATTATCCGTTTAAACACCCTCGCCAATGGATCAACTCTGGTGGCTTAGGCACCATGGGCTTTGGTTTACCTGCAGCAATGGGCGTTAAGCTTGCTTTCCCTGATAAAGAGTCTATCTGTGTGACGGGTGATGGTTCAATACAGATGAACATTCAAGAGCTATCAACTTGCTTACAATACAATTTAGCTGTGAAAGTTGTGTCGTTGAATAACCGCTCACTGGGCATGGTACGTCAATGGCAAGATATGATGTATTCAGGTCGTCACTCATCTTCTTACATGGAATCACTTCCTGATTTTGTAAAATTAGTAGAAAGCTATGGCCACGTAGGTATTCGCGTTGATCATATTGATGAGCTTCAGCCTGCTATTGAAAAAGCCATGTCTATAAACGACAGACTGGTATTTTTAGATATCTGTGTAGATGAAAAAGAACATGTTTACCCTATGCAAATCAAGCTAGGGGCAGTCGATGATATGTGGTTACGTAAAGGAGTAAAAGCATAATGCGCCGTATTTTATCAATCTTATTAGAAAACGAACCTGGCTCGTTATCGCGCATTGTAGGCTTATTTTCACAGCGCGCTTACAACATCGATAGCTTGACTGTTGGCACGACTGACGATCATTCTCTTTCGCGTATTACCATTACAACCATGGGTGATGATCGCATCGTTGAGCAAATTACTAAGCAAGTTAACAAACTGGTAGATGTTCTAAAGATTATTGACTTAACCGAAATGGCACATATCGAGCGTGAGCTATTATTGGTGAAAGTTTTCGCCCAAGATGAAACCACTCGTGCAGCGGTAACGCGTGTTGCTGATGTGTTCCAAGGAGCTATTTTAGATATGGGTCGCCATAGTTACACATTACAGCTTGTAGCGAGCACAGAAAAAATTGAATCCTTCCTTGATACTTTGCGTCATGAATCAGACATTATTGAAGTTGTACGTTCAGGTGCGGTTGGTATTGGTCGTGGTGATAAAGCGTTAAAGGCATAAGCCTTTTTCGCTAGCGCGACAAAACTCCAGATACAAAAAAAGGGCTATAAGCCCTTTTTTCAATAATTAGTAAGTTACCCTATTAAGGATTAACTTGGTCTTTAAGACCTTTACCCGCTTTAAAGCTTGGGATAGTTGCTGCTGCGATTTGGATTTCTGCACCAGTTTGTGGGTTACGGCCAGTACGCGCTGCGCGCTCTTTTACTGAGAAAGTACCGAAACCAACTAATGCTACTGAGTTACCTTCTTTAAGAGAGCTAGTAACTGCGCCAGTGAATGCATCTAGTGCACGAGTTGCTGCCGCTTTTGAGATTTCTGCATCAGTAGCAATTTTTTCAACTAATTGAGCTTTATTCATTGTTAGATTCCTATTCGTTATTATTTTGCCTTCGCAAAACCTATCTTTATGCATTTTTGAGAAGTTAGCAACAGCAAATTGCTATTTTTACGTAATTTATTCAAAAATGACTACTATTTAACTATCAATCACAAGGTTAGTGATATCAGTATTAATAAAGACTTAATTTAACTTCCATCACAAAATTTTATGATAGCTAAACCATCATTCAATTTTCTCGATAACCAAGGTAACTTCCCCGACCTCAAAGCCAAACTTATCAATAGCGGTACGGTTTATCAAGCGTGATTGTGTTACCAAGTACATCCAATCATCGAAATTTACCACTAAAGTACTACCATCATATGGAAGCTCGACAGAATATGTCCAATGGAACACGCTTCCATTGCTCTCACCCTTTGCTTCGCCAATCACATCTGATGCTGTCCCTGTGATACTGCCATCATCATTAATGGTAATGTACCAAACACGCGTTTGCGTTTCGCCATCATCATAAACAAATTGCTCGTCAATCACTCCCTGATTGCCGTTCCAAGATGCTTGCATGTCAACAACCAGCTTACGTGTTAACTCACCCTTGTGGTCTTGCACAACGCCGTAGGCTTTGAGCTCACCACTAAAAAACTGCTTAAAGTCAAACTTAGGCTCTGTTCCTTGATAATAATCAACATCAGGCGCAGAGCAGCTGGTAATTAACAGTACCATAGCGAAAATAAAGAGTGCTTTGAGCTTAATCATGTTTCCCTCCAATAAGCTGTTTACGAAGTGATGGTTCAGACGTGTCGGCGCTTAGCCAAATTGCTAAGAAGTTGTCAGCGAATCTGTTATCATCGATCCGACCTAGCTTTTTATCATTAAAGTAAAAAGTACCGATCCCTTGCTCGTTGGTTTGAAACGACAACGAATCGTTTTTTTTGATATCAGGCCATAGAGTTAATAATTGTTTATCGTAAGCACCTACCATGTCATTAAGCTTTAAATGTTGCCATTGCTCGTTGGTTGCTTTGACGATATCTTTCGCATCGAAATCCCGCAAATAGGTGAGTGTAAGTTTGCTGGGGTGTTGGCCAAACTGATACGAACCCGATGGGGTCTCTAATTTCGCGTTATAAACATCCCAAAACAGATACTCCATTTTCGCTTGGCCCACCGTTTTAAAGCCATTTGCATATACGACCGCAGAGAACAATAACGCAGCAAATAAACTTAAATTAAGTGACTGTTTCATCAAATAATCCTTAAAGTTGTGTTATCAAACACTACGGTGAACCACTTAAAACTGATCATTTAGCCGTTAAAAATCGCTTATTAATAGCGATAATAGCCATAAACATACTTGCCCAACCTAAGCCATACACAAGCCAAAACTGCCACAGAACGAGCTCAGTATTAAGCACTCCAAAGCGCATTCCAGCGTAGTAACTAGCAGGAGCAAATAACGCGCAAACACCCCAAGCAATATACCAAGGCAGCTTTTGTAAAAACTGCATCGAAGTATTAATGGTTAAAAGTAATGCAGCCCAAAGTACAGCAAGCCATAAAGGAAAAGGGCTAACTTTAAAGGCAAGTAAATTTAAGCTGCTGGCAAGCCATTCATAGACCAGTGCGAGAGGCAAGCCACATAAGAGTAGCCAACTATCTTGCTGGCGTTGCTTTGATAGATAAATCATCAAAGCGACAACAGCTAAAGCGGGTATCAGAGAGTTATGCTCAAGGAGTAAGGCCATAAACCAGACTCCTTGAAACAGAGCAAAATTAATAATCGAGCGCGATATCATCGCCAGAATGGCCAAAACGAGGTTTACGGGCAACTAAATGAACGGTACTGATAGCACGGGTTCTAAACGCACCTTCACAGTAAGCTAAATAAAATAACCATAAACGATAGAATCGCTGGTCAAATTTGACTTTATCTATTTCAGGCCAGCTAGCGACAAAGCGCTCGCGCCAATCAGCCAGTGTTCTTGCATAGTGAACACCAATATCTTTTACACTATGCACAACCATGTCTGTTTGCTGCTTTATTTGCTTATTCATTTCATCTAAACAAGGCAAACAGCCACCTGGGAAGATGTACTGCTGAATGAAATCGGAATTTTTAAGGTAATGGCTGTAACGCTGATCAGCTATGGTGATTGCTTGAATAAGCATGGCACCATTGTCTTTTAATAAAGACTGACATTTTGCAAAAAAGCCAGGCAAATACTCATGACCGACAGCTTCAATCATTTCAATTGATACAAGCTTATCGTACTTGCCCTCTAAGAGGCGGTAATCCTGCTTTAATAAAGTAACTTTATGCTCAAGGTTAAGCTCTTTAACCTTTTGTTCAACATAGGCATGTTGCTCATCAGAAATGGTGGTCGTCGTTACATGGCAATCAAAATGTGTTGCTGCATAAATCGCAAAGGCGCCCCACCCTGTGCCAATCTCAATCACCGAATCACCTGGTTGTAAATCAACCTGCTCACAAATCAATGATAGTTTGTGCTCTTGGGCCTGTTCAAGGCTAGCTTGTTTTGACGGGTAAACAGCACATGAATACAACATTTCGTCACTTAAAAATGCACTGTATAAATCGTTGCCTAAATCATAGTGCGCCGCAATGTTCTTTTTTGAACCGCTTGCTGAGTTTTTATTTTTAATGTGATTAACTCGGTGCGCAATGCCACTTAAGAAAGCGAATTTTTTCTCGAATGCATCTAGCTGTTCTTGATTAAGGGCAAATATTTCAATAAGTTTAGTAAGGTTGTCACAATCCCAATAGCCGAGAATATAAGCCTCTCCGGCACCCACACTACCAGATAACGCAAATGACTTATACATAGCAGCATCATTTACCGTGACGGTTGCATGTAAATCACTTGTAATGTCACCGAATTGCTCTTTTTGATTACCCTCTTTTAGGGTAATGCAACCGACATTAATACTGTTGAATGCACCTATTACCAGTTTTTTATAAAGCTTTGTCATCCAGCCGGTCGTTTGGGCTTGTGTTAAATTTGATACTTTTTCCATCACATCACCTAGTTGAATTCTCTTGTTTGCCCGAGTGGCCAATAAATGGCACACGTTTGCAAAACAACTTCAAAGCATGAAGGTAAATACCTTTAAAAATACTTAACGTCATGGCCGGAAACTGTTTAAGCACGGCACCAACCTGCTCTTTCGTGAGAGGGTGCTTTTGCAAACGCAGGGTTGCATCAAACAAAAGAGTGTCGTCTTTTTTATTTTCAATATGAATCATGGTGTTATCAGAATTCATTCTAATATGCCAATGATAGTTCATATCTAAGTTCATGAAAGGTGATACGGAGAAAACCTTTTTAAAGTTCACTTTTTTTTCAAGGGGTACGACATAATAATGACGTTCATTCCAAGGTGTGTTGCTGACTTCAGCAAGCATGTGAGTGAAATCGCCATGACTAGTTTGAAAGAAGAAAAAGTTAACCGGGCTAAAATAAATTCCTAAACAGCGCACCTGTCCGAGCATAAAAACATGGGTAAATTCATCGTCAATGCCAAGCTCTTTAATTTTATTAAGTGCACGCTGTTTGAGTGGCAGCTGCATATCGGTTTGATAACTAAAATAGTCGCTCTGATTAAATTTAAGCGCCTTGAAACCACTTAAGCCAAGCCAAGGGTGAACACCATTAAGTTCATCAGGCTTAGCTAAATCAACCCACATCATATAAAGCGGGTACTTAAAGTGATGCTCTTTGACGGCAAAGCGCCTGTGGCGAACATCACCTACATATATGGCGCTATTCAAACTCGACTCCGAGTTGCTTTGCCACATTTACAGCACTTCTTACACCGTCTTCGTGGAAGCCGTTGTACCAGTACGCACCGCAAAAATAGCTATTATTTTTACCGTCAATAAGAGACTTTTGCTGCTGAGCGGCCATCGACTGTTTATTAAATACCGGATGATGATAAGTAAACTCGCGTAAAATTTTATCTTTATTAATGCCATCAAGGTGGTTAAGCGTGACACAAAATTGCCTGTCGCTCTTAATGCCTTGCAAAATATTCATCTGATAAGTCACCACTGCGGCTTTGTCTGTGTTGTTATTTAACAGATAATTCCAGCTCGCCCATGCTGCTTTGCGTTTTGGTAGCAGTGTAGTATCAGTGTGTAGTACCACTGAATTAGCCGTATAAGGTATCGCTGATAGAACACTTTTTTCGTCTTCGCTAGGGTCTAATAACAGCTTTAAAGCTTGATCTGAATGGCAAGCAAACACAACTTTGTCGAATGTTTCACTATGGCCATCATCAAAATGGACATGCACACTATCATCTTTTCGAGATACCGAGCTGATATTACTATTTAAACGAATTTTATCAGCAAAACCTTGGATCATAGGTTTAATGTATTCGCGAGAGCCACCCGGAATAACATACCACTGCGGGCGATTCGTGATATCCAACAAACCGTGGTTATAAAAGAACTTAACAAAAAACTCTACGCCAACTTCCGCCATTTCTTTAATGCTTGTTGACCAAATAGCAGCGCCCATCGGCAAGATATAATGAAAACGGAAGAACTCGTTAAAATCATGCTCGTCTAAAAACTCACCTAGAGTTTGATTTTCTTTATAATTTTTTTCAGCATGTAATGATTTACACACATCATTAAAGCGAACAATGTCTTTTAAAAGTTTCCAGAATTTAGGGCGAAAGATATTGCGTTTTTGTGCGAACAAACTCCAAAAAGTATGACCGTTATATTCAAAGCCTGTTTGTTCGTTATGCACACTAAAGCTCATTTGGGTTTTCTGACGCTCAACGCCCAAGCGCTTAAGTAGCTTTTCAAAATATGGGTAAGTTCGGTCGTTAAAGACAATAAAGCCAGTATCAACAGCGTACTCAACGCCATCAACTTTTACGTCTATGGTTGCAGTATGGCCACCTATGTAGTCGTTTTTCTCAAATACGGTTACATCGTAATGTTTATGCAATAGGTGCGCACAGCTTAAACCCGCTATGCCAGATCCAATAACAGCCACTTTTTTCAACGTGATAATCCTTTTGCAAGCTTCAGCCAAATTGGCATAGGAAGCATTCTTAAAAATTTTAAAATGAAGGTAAAACGGTGCGGAAAGTGCACTTCTTTGCGCCTTTTCGCGACCCCTTTATAAATATAATTTGCCGCTTTTTCTGCACTCACAGCCATAGGCATAGGAAAGTCATTTTTGTCTGTAAGCGGCGTTTTAACAAAACCTGGGTGAACTAAAGTGACATCGATATCTTTTAAATCAACCGCTAAGCTATTAGCTAAATAACTTACACCGGCTTTAGACGCGCCATAAGCTTGGCTGCGCGGTAAGGGTAAATAAGTCACACTAGAGCTTACGATCACCAGCTGACCACCGGGCTTTATTTTTGGTAATAACGCCTCTAGGCAATAGCCCATACTGAGCAGGTTGGTCGTGATCACCCGCTCAAACAAACTGCTATCAAAATTACGAGCATCATCAATATATTCACAATTGCCTGCATTTAGAATGACACGATCGAATTGTGTATAGGCCACTGTGCTCGAACGAATATCTTGAAGGTCGGTTGCGTCAAACTGGCAAGACTCAATGTTTTGATGCTGGCTCAATTTAGCAAGCTTTTCTGTATTTCTACCGCATGCAATGACCTGTTCATTATTGTCTGCATAAAGCTTTGCTAATGACTCGCCAATACCTGAGGTTGCACCTGTAATTAATGTCGTCATTATGCACTCGCTCTTTTATCGATGTATTTCACAGCCGAGCCAAGCACTGGAATATGCCTGTAGAGCATAGCACCTACATCAAAATAATCGCGATGGTTAATTATTTTATCGCCAGAAAATTTTAAACGACTATGGCCTGCAACCGAGATTGCTTGGCCTTTATTGAGCTTTGGATGGCGATAATGCATGGTCCAATAAATAAACGCGATGTCGTCTTTGCTCTGAGTATTTTCAGTAACATAGCTGTCTTCGATAGCAAATTCACAAGAAAGCACATTGGCATAGAGGTTTTTAAAATAGTCACTCAGCTCCCCAAGACCATTTACCGCATGCAAGGGATCTGCGAACTGAATATCTGGATGATAGATTTCATCCAATAACTGTAAATTGTCTTTATTGAGTGATTGATAAACATCAATAAACCTATCAAGGATCGCCTTGTCCATGTCACACCTTAAATGCGTTTAGCGCTCGCTCTCGCGCGGCTTTATGATCAACAATTGCTGGCCAATAACTGCTCGACTTACCCTGTTTCGCTAAATAATCATGCGGAAAATGGATTTGCTTAGCAGGAATTTTTTCCAGCTCTGGTAAATATTTACGGATAAATTCACCATCTGGATCAAATCGCTCGCTTTGGGTGATAGGATTAAAAATTCGAAAATACGGCTGAGCATCACACCCCGTACTTGCAGCCCATTGCCAGCCACCGTTGTTAGAGGCAAGGTCGCCGTCTATGAGATGCTGCATAAAAAAACGCTCGCCTTTACGCCAATCAATTAATAAGTGCTTGGTTAAAAAGCTCGCGACTACCATGCGTAAACGGTTATGCATCCAGCCAGTTTGCAGTAGTTGCCTCATTGCAGCATCAACTAATGGATAGCCTGTTTTACCTTCGCACCATGCTTTAAACTCGCTGTCATCATCACGCCACTTCACGGCATTGTATTTCTCATTAAAGTTATCGTATTTATTTAGGTTTGGATAAATCGCGATAAGATGGCGGTAAAATTCACGCCAAATCAGTTCGTTAACCCAACAAAATAAGTTACTTTTACTACTGCGTAGTACATCTGGGTGGCGCTGTTGGATCAGTGCCAATAATTGATGAACGCTAATAATGCCAAGTGCTAAGTAAGGGCTTAAACCTGAAGTGCCTTTAATGCTTGGGATATCACGATGGTCTTGATATGTTGCTAGCTTCTCTTCAATAAAGCGCGCGCAAACGTGGCTGAGCGTTTCATCATCAACGGGCCATTTTTCTGAGCTGCCGTCTGAGGCTAATAACTCACTTGGCTGCCATTCAATGGCCTCGAACATCTCAGGCGGCTCAGCAAAATAAAAGTGGGTGTCTTGATAAGTTTTAAGCCATGCATTTTTAAATGGCGTAAATACTTTGAACATTTCACCACTTTGATTTTTGATGCTCCCTGGTGGCGCAATTACATCACCGTCGTATGCGTAAAAAGCAATCCCTTTACTATCAGCGTGCTGTAAAAAGGCTTTATCTCGGTTTACTTCATTAAGTTCATATTCGTTGTTGGCGTATACATTTTTTACTTGATGTTGCTCGCAAAATGACGCTAATTTTTCAACACAACCGGCGTAATCAGCTGCATCAATAATATGTAATTCAATACCTTTGCTAGCTAATAGCTCACCTAAAAAGTGAAGCCTACGCTTTAATAAATCTAGCTGAATAGCAGCCACATCATGCTTTTGCCATTGCTTTTCAGTAATAAAAAATACCGCATTTCTGCAACCATTTTCGATTGCCTGATACAAAGCGTCGTTATTAAAAAGGCGCAAATCGCGCCTAAACCAAAATAATGTATTCATTAAATTCCGTAGCGTAGTTTTAATTCGTTCGGATAGGGGTCAAGATACACTTGCTTAGCAAGATACTCGTTTGGATGCACTTTTAAATGATGCTTAATTAGCGTAAGTGGTACGTATAGTGGCACCAAGCCTTGGCGATATTCATCGATGGCATCACGTAGTTCTTGCTTTTCAATCTTAGAAAGTGATTTTTTAAAATAACCTTGCAAGTGCATTAATGTATTAGCGTTATTTTTACGTGAAGCTGGTTTTTTAAGGGCTGTCATTAACCCTAAAATGTATTCATCAGCCAAAGTTTGGATATCTTCGCCATCAAAAGTGCCAAGTAGGTTTCCTAGATTACGGTAAGCTTCGTAGTTATGCGCCATCAATAAGTACTTATATTGGGCATGAAACTGAGTCAATCTATGTACTGTGAGTGGTTGCTCGCTTAATGTTTGCCAGTGCTTGTAGGTATAAACACGCATTACAAAGTTTTCGCGAAGATGCATATCATTTAAACGACCGTTTTCTTCGCATGGTAACAATGGGTTATGTGCCATTATTTGCTCTGCAAAAAAACCCACACCTTCTGAAGTATTGCCAGTACCCGCTTCGTTATAAATTTTAATACGTTCCATACCGCAACTAGGACTTTTAGCGCAAAACACAAAGCCACTTAATTCTGCAGTTTGTTCTGTAGCAACACGTTTACCGTATTCTGTTAACTTAGGCCCAACATCGCCAGTGCCATCTGGGCGGCACACTTTAATAGTATCGCCAACACGCACTTGACGAATAGTTGGTCGAGGGATTGGTAGCCCTACCGCTACTTCAGGACAAAACTTTTTATATTCGACATGGTTAGCCAACTCATCCATGCAAAAATTAGATTTTTTGTGCCCGCTATCAAAGCGAACTTTGTCGCCTGCTAAACAGGCGCTTAAACCAATTTTAATTGTTGATTGCTGCATATAAACTCTACTAATAGATTAGATTACCAATTGGATTTAGTAATTTACTAATACCTTTATTGAAGTGTAGGGCACTACTAACAACTGTAAAGCACAAGCACCCTTCAATTGTTTTTGGCGTGTGATTGTGGCGACCATCTAACATCATAAAGTCACCTGGTACATAGTGTCCGTCTTCATCACTAAACTCCCCATCTAATAATAAAGTGAGCTCAAATCCAGTATGTGTGTGCTCAGGTATTTCACCACCCGCATCAATGTGCAGTAGACTTGCTCGTAATGGGCCGTCGTCTAAATCTATGCGAGAGCGAGCAAGCTTACCTATTTGCATAAAGTTACTGTGACCAATACGCGTAAGTGCTCTAGGTAATGTGTAGGTTTTATCTTTAACATCAACCGATACCTGTTCTTGCTCGTACACTTCATCAATTGATTCATCAGCGATAATGGCATCAAAAAGAGTTTTATCGAACATATCATCCAAGTCGGTAGCTGATTCAGTAAATGCATTGTCAGCGTTTTTTGCTTCAAGCGCAGCGAGTTCTTTTTGACACACAGGGCACATTTCAACATGAATAGCGACTGCAACACTCAAAGTGGCAGGTAGATTACCTTCACTGAATTTGGCAAGTAATTCGTTGCTAGGATGGTGCTTAATCATGGTGATCTCCCATTTCATTGCGTAACTTCTGCAAGGCTAAGCGAAGACGAGATTTCACTGTGCCTACGGGAATATTTAAATGCTCAGCAAGCTGCTCTTGCGACATATCTTGAAAGTACACCCCGCGCACAACTTCACGTTGCGCAAGCGGTAATTTATCAAGGTATTGTTTAATCTGTTTATCTTCTAAGTGGTCACTAAATTCGTGCTGCCCCGGCTCGGCTTCATCAATCAATGGCCAGATATCTTCACTAATGCACTCTTCTTTACTGCTCTTCATTTTTCTTAGCATATCGAAAGAGGCATTACGCATTACTGTGTATACCCAAGTTGTCGCTGCACCTTTTTCTTTATGGTAAAGGTGTGCTTTACGCCAAACTGAGGTTAGTGTTTCTTGAACTAATTCCATCGCTTGTGCTTCAGAACCGAACTGCTTTATTCCAAAACGTTTAATTTTTGGTGAGAAATATTGGAAAAGTATTGCAAACGCACGTTTATCACGGTGCTCAGCAACAGCAAATAAAGCATCAGCAAGCTCTTTGCTTGGAGTATCTGGCATGGCAGAGTATTGACCTGTGTTAGGTTTACAACCTGTTTGAAGTTGTTGACTTACCATCTTTATGTCATCCAATTATTGTCGTTAGAAGTAATACGGCAAAAAGTTGATGTTAGATCACATTAATCAGTAAATTCGTTGTTGATTAGAGTATGGAGGAAACTTAGCAAGTTTTCAAAGTTAGATTTATAAGCAAGTTGTTGTTTTTTAACTAACGATATAGGCAAAATTTCAAGCCAGCGAGCAACAACCCAAGCAAGGTTATCAAATTGTGGGGCTTTATATAGACCTGCTAAATCCGGCTGATTTGCAAATACAGCACGAAGTGTGTCACTCAATAAAGTGTTTTCGTCATTAATTGGCGTGCTTACGTACCATGAAGGTGACGTAATTATTTCGATGTCAGCATGTCGAAGTTGCTGCTTATCCTGAAAAGCGTTATGCATAGACACTGCATGCTCAGCATAAACATCAATTAATAATTGACCATTATCATCTTGATTGAAGTCGGTTATTTGCACTAAACAACCAATTTCGGGCAAGTTAAGATCTGTATCGTGTTGGTAAGTGCACAGCACAAAACCAGTGTTATCTTGTACAGCTTCTTTGACCATCGTTAAGTAACGCTGCTCAAAAATTCTTAGCTTGGTGAACCCTTCAGGTAAAATAAAAACCGGTAAAGGAAAAATCGCACGCTTCATAAAGTCTACTATTCTAAAACCACATGCCTTTAATTACGTGCGCTTTTAATCCGCCGATCAATATTTCATGAAATCTTAATATCTACTTTGTAACTTAGAAGTTGAACCATTGTGCAACGTTACGAAATAATTCGATAGATGCATATGCACTGAGTAAACTCAAAACCGGTGCAACCATAAGTAAAAATAAGCTGATTTCACTACTCATTGTCTTGTTTCCTTACTGCTTGTTTGTTGCTTTAGGAGCTTGAGCAACTTTTAACTCTTCTTCTTTCGAAGCAATTGCATCTTCACTCATGTAAGTATCTAGTAACTTTTGAGCATCAAACTCAATGCTGTTCATTACGCTTTCTTTCAGCTCGTTACTCGCTTGTTGAACATAGCTTTTAACAGATTGTGTAATTGTGTTGCTGATATCTAATTCAAAGTCAGTAGCACTTGCTTGAGTTGACCCTAATACAAGTAACGCAGCAGTAGTTAATTTAAGTGAGTTATTCATAGTGGTATTCCTTGTCTCTTTAAGTAATTAGTCGTAATTACTTAATCAAAGGTTGTGCCACCCTGAAAATAAATTTTAAAATATTGATTTTTAATGCTTTAATTATTAATTGGTTTTTTAACCTTATTCAGGGTTGGTTAATAAAACCAATAGATTTAAATGTTTTGACCAACATTTAGTGAAAAAATAAGCATTGCCAATTTCAGCGCACACTTGTACACTGAAACTGTTTTATTCACTCATTTTTAGTAGATAGATATGACAGAGCAACTCCCTTATTCACGCCAAGAAGAACAACTTAACGTGCTTACTCACGGCATGGGAGTCCTGTTTGCGGTATATGTACTGTGGGACTTAGTTTCACAATCTAAAGCTATGTCAGCTACGGTAAGTGCCATCGTGTATGGCTCAAGCCTACTGGTATTATTTTTAGCCTCGACCTTATATCACGCCAGTACCAGAGAGCGTATACGAGCCATTTATAAAAAATGTGACCACTGTGCGATTTACTTGCTTATTGCAGGTACCTACACGCCTTATTTGGTTATTTCGTTATCTGGGGCTTGGGCAATTGCTGCTTTAGTGTTTATTTGGTCTTTAGCGCTTGGTGGTGTTGCATATAAATTACTGGTCAAAAACACGAATAAAAAAGTCTCGCTCGCTACCTATTTATTAATGGGCTGGTTTGCATTAGCACTTGTTTATCCACTTTATTTGAACCTCGATTTAAGCGCTTTATGGTGGCTGCTAGCTGGCGGGATTGCCTACAGTTTAGGCACTGTATTTTACAGCGCTAAAACCCGCCATTACAGCCATGCAATTTGGCATGTATTTGTGCTAGTTGGATGTGTTTGTCACTACTTATCAATTAGTTTGTATGTTTATTAGTCCCATTGATGCAGGCGCATATTAATTTTATCCTTATTAAAAGTAACACCTTCACTGAGTAGTTTTTGTCGTTGCTCAAGGTGTTTATTGCTGCCTTCTGGAAAAGATATTTTACCTTGGCTATTAACCACCCGGTGCCATGGAATGCTTGAGCCCTCGGGCATCACTTTTAATAACCGCCCCACTAACCTTGAGTTATTAGGGTATCCCGCAAGCTTTGCTACTTGCCCATAACTGGCAACTTTCCCCTCAGGAATGGCGCAAATAATGGTATAAATTAAATCTTCTTTAGTTGCCTGCTGCACGACTCGACTCCAAATACTGTTTACTGACCTCGCTAAAATCTTGCCAAATAGCTCTTGCAACAGGGCCATGATGAACTGAGTGCTGTCTAAAAACTCGAATTTCTGCGCCAAACTGGTGTTCACGATCGATAATTTTAATTTGTTGTAATAAACCAGCATCGATTTCCGCTTGGCAATGTTGCAAACTGATCATTGCCCAGCCCGCACCAGAGAGCAAAAACGACTTAACACTGGTTATATCGTCAATTTTCATTAACGCAGAGCCTAGCGTATAAGAAAGCCTATCACTGTCAAAACTCAAGTCACTTTCAAACATGGCTAAACACGGGTAATTTTGAATATCTGCAAAACTGATTTCACTTGGCACTACATCAGGCGCACTGACAATACCGATATCAAATTTACCAATCGGTAAACTTTCGAGATCCCCTGTTGCATGAAACAAATCAAACCAAGGGCCAATTCCTAAATCAGCCTGATGACTATTAACCTGCTCTAGAGATACAAAGCGCTTACCTGAAGAAATACTAAACTCAGTACTAGCAAAACGTTTGAAGGTTTGGCTGATCACTTGGTTATAACTATTTTGATGGCAAAGTTGCTCGTAACAAATTTTATAATTGGCTTCATTACCTAGTGCCAGCTCTTTAGCAAGTGAGCTTAACTCACTGTTTGCATTAAGTAATTGCTTGGCTTCACGATAAAAAATACGGCCATTCTCAGTTAAATGTAACCTGTATTGGCTTCGGTCTAGTAGCTCAAACCCTAGCTCTGATTCTAGCTTCTTAATAGCTAACGTGAGCGCAGGTTGAGTCTTATGCAATTTAAGTGCGGCTTGGCTCAAACTAGTGCTTTGCACAATAGCATCTAGAATGATTAATTGATTTAAATTCATTAATGGCAAACTATATAAATAAAATTTATGCTGTTTCTAAAATTTAATAATTTTTATTTTATATCTTTGCAGCGTATCCTGCAGCAAATTTATGCTTTCTTATCTATGGAGAAGACAATGAGATTGGCAACCGCCGCGTTAATGAGCAGCATGTTTTTGCTTCTTGTGGCATGTTCAGAGCAAGCACAGCAAGATGAAGCAGAGCCGGTAGTACGTCCTGTTAAACTTTTTAATATTGGTAATAATTCAGAGCAAAGCATTCGCAGCTTTCCTGCTGAAGTGGTTGCTAACCAAGGTTCTTATCTCGCTTTTAGAGTAAATGGTGAGTTACTTGAGTTCCCTGCACTTGCGGGCCAACACGTTGAAAAGGGAGAGCTTTTAGCAAAACTGGATCCTGAAGATTTTCAACTGCAGTACGAAGAACGTAAAGCACGCTTTGAACTTGCTGCGTCTCAACTTGAGCGTGTGCAAAAGCTTTTTAACCGCTCTATTGCCAGTCAATCTGAGTTAGACCAAGCCCTTGCCAATAAACAGGTTGCTGAGTCAGCGCTAAAAATTGCCAAAACCAACCTCGATAATAGTGAATTACGCGCGCCATTCGCAGGTACTGTAGCAAAAGTGTTTGTGAAAAACTTTGAAAACATTCAAGCAAAACAAAACATCCTTCGTCTTGAAACCCGTGACCTAATGGACGTGGTTATTCAAGTACCCGAAAAACTCATTGCACGCATCGATAAAGACGTACATTACCAACCTGATGTTGTATTTGATGGTTACCCAAACAAGTCATATCAATTAACGGTCAAAGAGTTTGATACCCAAGCCGACCCAATTACTTTAACGTATAAAGTTGTGTTTTCTTTACCTGTGCCAGAAGATTTTAATCTACTTGCCGGTATGACTGGCCGCGTTGATATAGATTTAAGCAAAATCACCAGCTCACAGTCACCTTATACACTACTGCCAGTTGAGGCGGTATTCTCTGAGCCTACTGAGTCTGAAAACGATAACAGCTATGTGTGGCTTTATGACGAAAACACCGGTTTAGTGCACAAACAAGCTGTTGAAGTTGGCCAATTACACCGTGATGGCATTGAAGTACTCTCAGGTATTAAAGAAGGCCAAATCGTTGTGGCTGCTGGCGTGCACTTTTTAGAAGAAGGCATGAAAGTGCGTCCATGGCAAAAAGAGCGAGGCTTATAATGAGCTTTGCTGCACTCGCTATTGAAAGAAAAGTCATTAGCTGGATGTTCGCGCTGTTTTTACTGATTGGTGGAACCGTCGCTTACTTTGGCTTAGGACAACTAGAAGACCCTGAATTCACCCTAAAAAAAGCCATGGTGATCACCCTTTATCCGGGCGCGTCACCACAGCAGGTTGAAGAAGAAGTCACTTTCCCTATTGAAAATGCAATTCAACAGCTACCGTATGTTGATTACGTAACCAGTATTTCATCACCGGGTAAATCGCAAATTACCGTCGAGATGAAAAGTAATTACCGTAAACAAGACTTACGTCAAATATGGGATGAGTTGCGTCGCAAAATCAATGATCAGGCATCGTCGATGCCCTCTGGTGTTTATCCAAGCAAGATTATGGATGACTTTGGTGATGTATACGGAGTGATGTATGCAGTCACTGGTGATGGTTATTCTTACGATGAGCTTAAAGATTACGTTGATTATTTAAAACGTGAGCTTGTTTTGGTTGATGGCGTTAGTAAAGTAACCGTGGGTGGTGAGCAACAAGCACAAGTAATGGTTGAGATTTCAACCCGCAAACTTGCCCAATTAGGTATTTCGCCTAATCGTATTTACCAGCTTTTACAAACTCAAAATAGCGTGTCGAACGCAGGTAAAGTCCGCGTTGGCGATGAATCAATTCGCTTACACCCAACCGGTGAATTTAAAGACGTAAAAGAGCTCGAAAACTTACTTATTTCTAAGCCAGGTGAAAATGAGCTTATTTACTTAGGTGATGTTGCTACCGTTTTTCGTGAGTACGCCGAAGTCCCTAACAATATTATTCGCTATAACCAACAGCAAGCATTACTGGTTGGCGTGTCATTTAGCACAGGCGTTAACGTTGTTGATGTAGGCGCAAATATTGATGCCCACTTAGCGTCACTGGAATATCAACGACCACATGGTATGGAAATAAACAGCGTTTATAACCAACCTGCTGAAGTAGAAAAGTCAGTAAGTGGCTTTATTATCAGCCTACTTGAAGCCGTTGCCATTGTTATTATTGTGCTTTTAGTCTTTATGGGCTTTAAGAGCGGCGTATTGATTGGTGTAATACTCCTACTGACCGTACTAGGTACCTTCATTTTCATGAAGTTATTTGCCATTGATTTACAGCGAATTTCGCTTGGTGCTTTAATCATTGCCTTAGGGATGCTGGTAGATAATGCCATTGTGGTTACCGAAGGTATATTAATTAACCTCAAGCGCGGACAAACAAAACTGCAAGCGGCGACTAACATTGTTAATCAAACCAAGTGGCCATTACTGGGGGCTACGGTTATTGCTATTACTGCCTTTGCGCCGATTGGCTTGAGTTCAGATGCCAGTGGTGAGTTTGCTGGCAGCTTGTTCTGGGTGTTGTTTATTTCATTGTTACTAAGCTGGATCACAGCCATTACTTTAACGCCTTTCTTCGCTGATTTAATGTTTAAACAAGCCACTGAAAAACAGCCGCATCACGATGAAGACCCTTATCAAGGTGTTATTTTTAATGTTTATAAAGGCGTATTGCATACAGCAATGCGGTACCGTAAAACTACGCTACTGCTGATGGTGATCCTGCTTGTTAGCTCAGTTTATGGCTTTAAATTTATCAAGCAGTCGTTCTTTCCTGCATCGAATACTCCTATGTTTTATGTCGATTATTGGCATACGCAAGGCGCTGATATTCATACCACAATGGATGGTGTTGCAAAGCTCGAAAAATTCTTACAAGCCGACCCACTGGTTGAAGAAATAACCACAACGGTTGGTCAAGGTGCACCGCGTTTCATGCTGACTTACGCACCTGAAAAATCATACCCAGCTTATGGGCAATTGATTATTCGAGTAAAAGACCGCGAAGCTGTTACAACCATGATCAAAAAAGTACGCGATTACCAACACGAGCATGTACTTGATGCTCAGCTTAAAGTTAAACGTATGGAAATTGGCCCATCAACAGATGCAAAAATTGAAGCCCGTTTTTCTGGTGCTGATCCTGTGGTACTTCGCCAATTAGCAAAAGAGGCAAAAGACATTCTGCATCAAGATGCGGGGGCATTTAATATTCGTGACGATTGGCGTGCTCGCTCGAAGTTAATTCGTCCACAATTTAACGAGCAAAAAGCCCGTCGTTTAGGGATTGCTAAATCTGACCTTGATCAGCTGCTGTTAACTAGCTTATCGGGTAAACAAGTGGGCGTTTATAAAGACGGCACACAAATGCTGCCAATTATTGCTCGCTCACCTGCTGAAGAGCGTTTAAACGTTGAAAGCTTACGTGACTTACAAATTTACAGCCCAGTGTTAGGTGTGTTTGTACCGGTGACACAAGTGGTTGATGACTTTGTTGTTGAGTGGGAAGACAGCTTGATCATGCGACGTGATCGTAAGCGTACCATCACTGTAATGGCCGACCACGATGTCATTGGCGATGAAACTCCAGCGAAGCTCTTTGCACGTGTTCGCAAAGACATTGAAGCTATTGAACTACCACGTGGTTATGAATTGCAATGGGGCGGCGAATATGAATCGTCAACAGATGCGCAAAAAGCTATTTTCGGTTCATTACCTCTTGGTTACTTAGCCATGTTCGCAATCACAGTGTTGCTGTTCAATTCAGTTAAAAAGCCTTTAGTGATTTGGGCAACAGTGCCACTAGCCATTGTGGGTGTATCAGCTGGTTTATTACTAATGAATGCAGCATTTAGCTTTATGGCCCTGCTTGGCTTACTGAGCTTAAGCGGTATGCTCATTAAAAACGGCATTGTATTAGTTGATCAAATTAATCTTGAACTCGATAGTGGTAAAGACCCTTACAAAGCAGTATTCGACTCAGGTGTAAGCCGTGTTCGCCCTGTAGCGATGGCTGCAATTACCACCATTTTAGGCATGATCCCACTGCTATTTGACGTGTTCTTCCAGTCAATGGCGGTAACCATTATGTTTGGTCTTGGTTTTGCGACAGTGCTGACACTAATTGTTGTGCCTGTGCTCTATACCATGCTGTTTAAGATCAAAGTACCTAAACAGCGTCACGCTAATTAATACAGATTGGCTCTCAACCAAAAGCCCTAACAGCAAACTGTTAGGGCTTTTTCTTAATTAGAATGACTGGTAACTAAAACTGCCACAGCTTAAAAAGCTATTCAAACACTACATTTTAAAAGCTCAAGCTTACTTTTTCAGGCTTAATGTACCTGTGCGTTTGGTACTGCTACGCTTAGTTTGATTTAGTTTTGATGAGTGTGGATTGCCAGCTTTTGATCTTGATTGACCTTGCTTAGCATCACTGCGTGCTTTTTTCACGTATTTAGAAAAGTCGCGCTTTTTTTCTTCTTCATTGCGTGGCTTTTGCTTAGCACGAGCTTGCGTTGGCTGTTTGTTTTCATCAATTGAACGCTCTTCGGTTTTACCTGAGTCGGCAATTGAGTTATTGATCTCAGCCATTTCTTGTTCTGTTAAGTGACGCCACTGCCCTACTTTTAAACCCTTTAGGGTCACGTTCATAATTCTCGTGCGCTTTAGTGTCACCACTTCATAACCTAAATATTCGCACATACGACGTATTTGGCGGTTTAAGCCTTGTGTTAGTACAATGGTAAATTGCTGTGGGCCAGTTTGCTTGACCTTACACTTTTTAGTAACGGTATCGAGGATAGGAATACCGTTTGCCATCTTATTCACGAACTGGCGATTAAGTGGTTTATCAACGGTCACTACGTATTCTTTTTCATGATTATTACCAGCGCGAAGAATTTTATTAACGATGTCGCCTTCGTTAGTTAAGAAAATTAAGCCTTCTGAAGGTCTATCCAAGCGTCCGATTGGGAAAATACGCTCTGGGTAATTAACGGCTTTAACAATATTGCTTTGAATTTTTCGCTCTGTTGTACAAGTAATGCCAACAGGTTTGTTATAGGCAATATAAACCAGCTTAGGCTTTGCTTTTAAAGGTTTGCCATCAATAAGTACATCATCGGCGTCACTAACTTTTACGCCCATTTCAGGCAAGTTGCCGTTAACAGTAACACGACCTTCTTCAATATATTTATCTGCCTCACGGCGTGAACAAAAACCTGTTTCACTGATAAATTTATTTAATCGCTTTAACTCTGTCATGGCACACTTCTGTCTGGATTTTAAAGCCGCTAGTTTATACCAGAAGCCTTTACCAAGCTAGGTAGAATCTAGGCTCTTTGACTACACTTTTAGTGTTGCGCTGCGTTTTTGGGCTTTTCGCTCAATAAACTATGTAGCGTATCAAAATCGAAGGCGTACTCAGTGCTTTTGCTGTTTTGCAGTAAGAAGGTTTCAAAAGGGATAACCGACCAATCTTTGATGTTTCTTAGCCAGCTGTAACTTTGAATATTGTGCTTTGTGATCACCCCAAGCTGAAACTTAATCTCATCGTGATTTTGCCAATAAGGGTTGCCATTATGATGATCGACCACGCTAATTAAAGCCCATGCTCCCATCATAAAATGCCCGCCAACACTGGCTGTGAGTTTTTGTTGTTCTATTAAGTCTAAATTATCATCAAGCCAATCAATGCCACCAATGAAATAGGTTTTATCTTTTTTACCTTTTACTGCTTCTAGGGCACCTTGCGCCATTAAATCAGAGGCGCACCAAATCACATTCGTATCTGGGTATCGTTGTAATAATCGGCTCACTTTATTCTCGGCTTCTTGCTTATTCCAACTGGCATACACAACTTGCTCAAGCTCAACATCTTGTTTTCGTAAATAATGGACAAGGCCGTCACTACGGGTGTCAGACTCTGTGCCATAATGACCATTAATCGCAACAAAGTGAGGCGTTTGTTTTGTATTTACCGCCTCATCAAGTAAGGCTTTGCCAAGTTGCTCACCCGCTTTGAAGTTATCGTGAAATACTTCACCTAACCAATACTTAAAGCGCTGACGGGGTTTACCCACTTCGTCACGCTCTACGCCAACAATCGTTTCTTCAAGGGTGATAAAATTCACTTTATGTTGCTCAAGCAAGCTCATTGACTGCTCTGCACCACCTGGGTAATTGATTAAAATTGCGTAATCAGGTTTGGGCTTATATTGCAGGTATTGTTTGAGTTCGGCTAATTGAATGTGGCGATTTCCACCGCCATAAATTGTTGTGAGAGAAACATTATTTTGCTTGGCAGCAACCTGCATCACATTAGTCACTTTTTGCCAAAACAAATCAGTTTTAACTGAGGGGTTAACTAACAGCACAGAGAATTGCTCGCCAGCATAAAGTGGTGAACAGCAAAGCAATGTAAAAACCAACAAGCAAACTCGCATTACCACTCCGCTTTGTTTTTCTTTGATTGTAGTATACGAGGAATTATCTAGACAATTTTCGCCAAATTAATTCACACGGACCATGTGTAAAGTACTGACTATACACTTTACAAAAAAACAATTGAAAAACAAGCACAATAGCAATAACCAACCAATAATCTATGCGATCAAAATTAAGTGCTGCGGTTGGATATGCGACTTTAAAAAACAGAATAAAAATCACTGTTTGCATTAGATATAGCGTTAATGACATGCGACCGGCTTGCTGTAACAGCAACCAGTTACTGGGGGAATTTTTAACTATTTTCACAATGATGTGGCAATAACAAATGGCCATAGCTAAAGCAGCAAGCCAATTAATCGGTTCAGCAATCGCGTACATGAATACACTTTGGTCAGGCTCTATCATCAACCTTAGGGCCGTAAAACTTATCGCTGCAGCAGTAATCAACTTAAGCTGAGAGTGTGTTAAACCTTTAACAAATACCCCTTGTTTATATAAATAAACGCCCACCAGCATTAACCCTGCAGCCATCCACATAGTGATAAGCGGCACAGCAATAAGCATTATTATAAAAATCAGAAAGTTACTGACGAATCCTGCAAAATAAGAAGAATAAGCCGCGTCATACGCCATTAAAAAACTCTCAGAGCTTCTCGTTACAGGGTTAAACTCAGGCTCTACAAAGGCAAGTAAAAATGAAATAAAGGCACCGAGAACTAAGAACAACATGCCCATACGCAGTATTTTTTCGTCATCTTGCTGGCTAAATTTAAGCGTTAACCAGCCTGCACAAGAATAAATAAACAAAATATCGCCAGCCCACAATAAAAAACCATGGGCAAGGCCTATAAAAGCCAAAACTTTTAGTCGCTTATGTTGCTCCTCGACGCTTTGCCAAAGCTGCCATTGAATTACTAAAGACGCACCAAATAGCAAGCAAAAAAGGCTCCTAAAGCGCCCATCAATAAAAGCAGTATTAAAAATGTATATTAGTGAATCTGAAAATGGTGGCGTAGCACTTGGGGTATAATCGTACTCGAACACAGCAAAAGTGTAGATGTTCATAAACATCAAGCCGAGTACCGCAATACCCCGTAAAACATCCATATTTATATTGCGCATAAATCCCTTATAGGTTTTGTCTGCAGCTATCGCTCCAATTTACCGCATTTTCGTATATCTTGGGAAGGTCAGCACTTTCAATACTTAAATAGGCAACAGCCTGTTCAAGTGCCCACCAACTGCCAGTTTCGTAAGCTTTGACGGTTTCTAGTATGTAATAGAGGATATTTTTTTCTTGCATGAGAGCGGCATGAATTTCGTCAGGAAACGGCAATCGATCCAATAGCTTTTCCATTGGCTGATCTAATATGGCATCGAGCAACGAAAACAGTCCCGTTAAAAATGCCTCACCTGTTTGTTGCTTAGCAACACGCTGCGCTATTAATTCGCAAAAGCGCGCTCTAACAACACAAAGCCGAGTAAGCTCGGCTGGTTTTGACTGGGCACTGTGGGCAGTAATAATTAGGCTAACAAACTTTTTCAGTCGTTCATGGCCTAAATATACAAGTGCTTGTTTTAGAGAGCCAATTTTGCTTTTAATAGGAAACACGCCGCTATTAATTAAGCGCAGCAATTTATAAGCAAGTGCGGTATCTAACGAGAACAAGCCCGCAATTTCACTTATATTTGGATCTGGGCGCATGACTTCAGCATAAATTGATAATACCAGCGCGTAGTTGTAATCAATATCGCGATGCTGAATCATTTTGGGTTTAGCAAAGAAATAACCTTGAAAGAAATCAAAGCCCATTTTATAGGCTTTGTCGTAATCATCGGCTGTTTCAAGCTTTTCTGCCAAAAGCTTTATTTTTTTATGTTTTTTAAGCTTATTTACAACAGGGGCAATTTCTTCAAAGGGTGTTTGCTGAACATCAAACTTGATAAGACGAATAAGTTTTAAAAAGCGATCCCACTCAGGTTGGTAAACAAAATCATCCAGTGCCAACTTGTAGTTGTTGTGAAAAAGCTCGCGACAATATTCGTAATTTTCGTCGGTAGGTTCCATAGTTTCGAGTAACTCAATCACCACATCTTGAGTTGGCAAAAACGCACAAAGGTCCAGCTTCAAAGACTCTGGACCTATATTAATTAATGCTTTTTTGCCCGACGTAATATGCCGAGTACCTAAATTGAGCTGGTTTTCCATAATCAGCCGAGCCGTTGCCGTACTCTCTGACACATCAGGAAAACTATTTTTTAAACTATCTCTAAATAGTAGCTCATAGGCGACAACTTGTTGACGACGATTAAAGACCGCTTGCCTAGCAACAAATACAGCCACTTTACCTACTTTTTATATTTTATCTCACACTAAGTAATTAATAGCTGAAATTGACAAAAAAGTCACTTAATTACCATGAATCACGCATTTTTTATTGATATAAGCCTGATAAATAGCCTTCTGCAACGGATTGCCACGTAAAACGGGCATTTTTAGCCTGTTCACATATTGCACACCATTGTTCTGGTTGTGATTTTTTAAGCTCAAGCGCATCGCTAAAACTAGTAACAAGTTCGTAGCTTTGTGATGCTAAACTCTCACCTTGGAAACTAAAACCACTCACATGATGCTCTACCGTATCACGCAAACCGCCAACACCGTGGACTAAACATGGCTGACCTGCTCGCATTGCTAACATCTGACTGATACCACATGGCTCAAACGAACTTGGCATTAAAAATAAATCGCCTAAGTGATACATGTATTCGCCAACAAAATGTGCGTACCCTTTTAAAAATAGCAGGTTTTCTTGGCGAGCCATAACCGATGTCATAATTTGCTCAAGTTCAGCATCCCCTGAGCCTAAAATAATCATATAGCCGTTATGTTGTTTTAAGCGCTGACACAACTCATCTAACACCACTCCTTTATCAAAAGGCTGGCGAAGTAACAGTGCTTTTTGGTCCGTTAAACGGCCCACACTGGTTACTAATGGCCCTGAAAACGGCTGAGTTTTAAATTTAAGTAAGCGTTGATGCGCTATGTAATAACTTGAATCTAAGACCGGACTTTTTGCCATCCATTGAAATAATGCATTTTCGGCATGTTGATAAAGGCTCGCTAAACTAATGTCCTCAAGCTTCATTCCAGGGTATTCGCAACCATTAAGAATGCCCACTACGCGGCCTTGTTCATAAGCAGCTTGTAGGTCAGCTTCAAGCCCCTCACCACCAAAGAAGCCTTTTTCTGCATCACTAGGGCGCAATACTTCTTGGCAATAAGTTGGCGATACAAGATGTACTTTATCCACCAAATTAATTGCGCTGCGCATGGGGTTAAAGCAATCAAAATAACGCGGATCGCATAACCTTTCGCCGTTATAACCTAAACTTGGGAACCAGGCTTCTAGGCTTGAGCTATCACCTTTGAAAGGACGTATCCCTTGCAATGCAAGGTTATGTACTGTGTAAGCTAAGAATAAGTGCGATAGTTTTTTATAGCGACTATCTGTTTTTAGTAATAGAGCAACACAGGCACTGTGCCAGTCATGTAAATGCACAACATCCGGCGTGCGAATGAGTCCTTGTAATAAGGCCTCACAAACAGCAGCGTTGAAAAGAGCAAACTTACTTGCATCGGTTGCAAACGGGCGGCCTGGTTCATCATTACAATAAACAGCACCATTATGGCGACTAAATTCCCAATGAGATATAAGCAGTTGCGTTACACCTTCATCACTTTTAGCGAGCTTCCACACATCCAGTTTTTGCATTTTACCTGCAAATGGCACATGCACAACACCTATGTGATGACGCTCTAAATAATCAAAGCCATAATCAGGGATCACCACATCAACAGTAAGGCCTTTTTCTACTAACGCTTTAGGACAATCTCTAACAACATCCGCTACACCACCGACTTTTGCATTCGGTAATGCATCATTCTCTGCAGCTACCATCAATACATGCATGCTTTGCAGTACTCCATAAAACTGTTATACCAATTAGCAATAATACTTAATTAAGCGAATTGGTATTATTCAAATATAAATAAGGGAGGGACATGCCCTCCCTTTTTCATTTAACGCGATTGCTTAAGCAAGTCGTTTATTATCTTGCTCTTGTTGTTTTAACTTTTTTGCAAGTTCATTCAACATATCACGAGTTACCAACACAATCCCTTTTTTCGAGACTCTAAAGCCATTTTCTTTGTCAGCTTTGTGATCGTAGCCAATTTCTAGACCTGCTGGGATCTCACAATTACGGTCAATAATAGCACGCCTAATTCGGCAATTTCGCTGTATTTTCGCACCAGGTAAAATCACAGACTCTTCAATTTCACAGAATGAGTGAACATATACATTCGAGAACAGCAGTGACTTTTTAACTTTAGAGCCAGAGATAATACAGCCACCCGAAACTGTTGAATCAACAGCCATACCACGTCTGTCATCATCATCAAAAATAAACTTAGCAGGTGGTAACTGCTCCTGATAAGTCCAGATTGGCCATTTTGGATCATAAAGGTCAAGCTGAGGTTCAGGCATTACCAGCTCCATGTTAGCTTCCCAGAATGAATCAAGCGTACCCACATCGCGCCAGTATGGTTGACCATCTGTGTTAGAGTCTCTAAACGGATAAGCAAACACGTTATGCTCTTCGATGATAGCTGGGATGATATCGTGACCGAAATCACGGCCTGAGCCTTCCGTTTCTGCGTCTTTTTTCAATTGTTCAAATAAGAACTCAGTATTGAAAATATAGTTACCCATTGATGCTAAGCAGGTTCCTGGTTTACCCGGTACAGACGTTGGCTCAGCAGGCTTTTCATCAAAACGACGGACACGATTGCTTTCATCAACCGTCATTACACCAAATGTATCTGCAGCTTCTTCGCAAGGTACTTCAATACAACAAACCGTCATATCAGCACCTGTCTCAACATGTTTTGCCAACAAACCGCCGTAGTCCATACAATATACGTGGTCACCAGAGAGGATCATGACATACTTAGGCAGCTCATGACGGATGATATCCATATTTTGGAATACCGCATCAGCTGTACCGCAATACCACTCGTCACCATATCGCTGAGATGCAGGTAAAATCTCTACAGATTCACCCAATTCTTTCTTAAAGTGACCCCATGCACGGTTTACGTGACGAATTAACGAGTGCGACTTATATTGAGTAGCAATACCAACTCGACGAATACCTGAATTAATACAATTCGACAATGGAAAGTCGATTATTCGGTGTTTACCACCAAAATAGACTGCTGGTTTAGCACGCCAGTCTGTTAATTCATGTAAACGTGAGCCACGTCCACCGGCAAGAATTAGGGCATACGTTTCTCTGGTTAAACTACTTATGTATCGGTTTGCATAACTTGGCATAACTCTCTCCGTCTTAAGCTAGCTGCTTTTCTTCTGTGTGTTTTGCTGTGCACTAGTGTCCAGTAATGGCTCCAAATGCCAGATATCTTCACTGTATTGACTAATGGTTCTATCGCTCGAAAACATGCCACTGGCTGCAGTATTCAAAATACTCATTTTGGTCCAGTGAGCAGTGTCTAAGTAGGCTTGTTCAACTTGCTCTTGCGCTTCTACAAAGCTGGCAAAATCATGAGCGACTAACCATGGATCGTGCGGGCTCTTAATCGCCGCGATAATGTCGTCAAATAAATTAGGCTCAAACAAATTGAAGTGACCGCTCTCAAGTAATTGCATTACTTTATAGAGGCTGTCAGTTTGGTGAATAATCTGCTCAGGGTTATAGTGCGCTTTGATATCATCAATTTGCTCTGCACGTGCACCAAATAAGAAGAAGTTGTCAGCACCCACAGCATCACGAATTTCGATGTTAGCGCCATCTAACGTACCTATAGTCAATGCGCCGTTCATCATGAACTTCATGTTACCTGTGCCAGATGCTTCTTTACCTGCTGTAGAAATTTGCTCAGATAAATCCGTCGCTGGGCAAATAGTTTCCATTGCTGTCACGTTGTAATTAGGTAAAAAAGCAACTCTTAAATACGGTTTAGCAAGCGGATCTTTGTTGATCACTTCTGCTACGTTATTAATTAATTTAATAATTTTCTTCGCCATGTAGTAACCTGGTGCAGCTTTGCCGCCCAATAGCACACAACGAGGAACAATGTTTGCTGTATCGCCTTGGCGAATACGGTCGTAAAGGTGAATAACGTGCAATACGTTTAATAGCTGACGCTTATATTCGTGAATACGTTTCACTTGCACGTCAAACATCATTTCGGCATCAAACTCTACGCCACAGCGGTTTTTCACTAACTCAACAAGGCGTTGCTTATTGCTGTATTTTACAGCTTGCCATTGTTTATGGAATTTAGGGTCGTCATATAAACGACGTACCTGACTAACTTTACTAAAGTCTGCAACCCATTCATCACCAATATGTTGATTAAGCAGTTTAGCCAACTCAGGATTACAATGTGCTAACCAACGACGAGGTGTTACACCATTGGTTTTGTTGTTAAACTTCTCTGGCCATAGCTGATAAAACTCATTGAATAGGCCCGCTTTAAGTAGCTCAGTGTGAAGTGCAGCTACACCATTCACCGAATAGCTACCAACAATCGCTAAATATGCCATGCGAATTTGTGGCTCAGGGCCTTCTTCGATAAGCGACAGCGCACGTTGTTTTTCAACATCACCTGGCCATGCTAACGCAACTTCAGCGAGGAAACGTGCATTGATTTCGTAGATAATTTCTAAAATACGCGGCAATAATCGAGCAAACAAAGATACTGACCACTTCTCTAATGCTTCAGGAAGTAAAGTGTGGTTTGTATAGGCCATGGTCTTAGTCGTGATAGACCAAGCTTCTTGCCAATCTAGCTCATACTCATCAACCAAAATACGCATAAGCTCAGCGACAGCAATACTAGGGTGCGTATCGTTTAATTGAAAAACATGGTAATCAGCAAAATCAGAGAAGTCTTCGCCATGTTTGCTAACCCACGTGTCAATAATGTCTTGTAAGCTCGCTGATGATAAGAAGTACTGCTGACGTAAACGCAGTTCTTTACCGTTCTCACTGCTGTCATTCGGGTAAAGAACCATGGTAATTTGTTCAGCTAAGTTTTTACGCGCTACTGCTTCTGAGTAACTACCCGCATTGAACTCGCTCAAATCAAATTCGTCTGTTGCTTCTGATTTCCATAAACGTAAGGTATTTACAATATCATTCTTGTAACCCGGAATTGGCACATCATAAGGCACAGCTAAAACATCGTGAGAATCTAGCCATTGACGGTGCTCACGGCCGTATTTATCAGTATAGCTTTCAACATGACCAAAGAACTTTACGCGCTTTGATTGCTCTGGTGCACTCAGCTCCCACGGGTGCCCTTCACGTAGCCAGTTATCTGGTTGTTCAATCTGATGACCATTTTCAATAGCTTGATTAAACATGCCGTATTCATAACGAATACCATAGCCTACCACTGGCAATGCAAGGCTTGCACAGCTATCTAAGAAACATGCAGCTAAGCGTCCTAAGCCACCATTACCCAGACCTGCATCATGCTCAGCCTCAGCAACTTGCTCAAGCTCAGTGCAGTATTCTTGTAACGCTTTAGCGACTTGCTCATCTAAGTCTAAGTTTAAAATCGCATTACCAAGGGCACGGCCCATTAGAAACTCAAGTGATAAGTAAGCTGTTTTACGGCGTTTTTGTTCATGGATTTGCTGTTTGGTCACACGGCAACGAGCAACTAATCGGTCACGAATAGTTAATGCTAATGCATGGTATAAATACAGCTGTGATTTACCCACTTTGTCACGCCCAAGGGTGTAATAAAAATGGCGTGATAAGTCATCATCTAGTGTACTTTCATCAACTGTAGGCGCATCCTGCCAGCCCTTTACAATACATACTTGATCGGCATTTTTAGCCATGATTTAGATCCTCTGAATTGGCGGTAAAAACCCAGCTGCTCATTGCAGCAATCTGGTGTTCCTTATCAACAAATTGTGTTGACATAGGATGAATGCTGGTCAGTGCTAACTGCCACTTTCCTTTTTCTAAACTAGGAAGTTGGCAAGTTACCGGCTCTGCACCTGCATTTAATATGATCAATAAAGCTTGATTTGTATGCTTGTCGGTCAGGCTGTATATCAACACTTGGCGATCACCTTGATGCCAATCGTCTTGTTGCATATTGGAGCCTGATTCGGTGAACCACGCGACGTCATAACGTGGGTCATTATCGTGAACAAAAAAGCGATGTTTAAAAATACTGAACTGCTTGCGAATGCGCAGAACATCGTCAATAAATCGAGTTAGAGGATGACTGAATTGTGAGTCTTTCCATGCAAGCCAGCTTGTGCGATTGTTTTGACAATAGGCGTTATTGTTACCGCCTTGTGAGTGTGCCATTTCGCTTCCTAATGAAAGCATAGGCACGCCTTTAGAAAGTAACAAAGTTAACAGCATATTTTTTTGTTGTTGTAAGCGTAATTTGCTCACTTGTGGATCGTTGGTAAACCCTTCGACACCACAATTGAATGAGTGATTGCCACTGTGGCCATCACGATTTTGCTCACCATTAGCTTCGTTGTGTTTATGCTCGTAGCTGACTAAATCAGCAAGCGTGAAGCCGTCATGACTGGTGATGAAATTAATACTGTTAAGTGGCCCACGTAGGTTGTGCTCAAACAAGTCAAACGAACCATGTAAACGTTTTGCAAGCTCGCCAATTACGCCCTGCTCTTGTTTCCAAAAGCGTCTTATCGTATCGCGATACTTATCATTCCATTCACGCCAAGGCGCAGGAAAAGCCCCTAATTGGTAACCACCTGGGCCAATATCCCACGGCTCTGCAATCAGTTTAACTTGGCTTAGTACTGGGTCTTGATTAATCGCTTGGAAAAACGCATGTGCCTGATTAAAGCCATTTGGGTTACGCGCTAAAATGGTTGCTAAGTCAAAACGAAAGCCATCGACCCCCATCACTTCAACCCAATAACGCAAGCTATCAAGTACCAGCTGTAAAGAGCGAGGCGAATCAATATTTACGGTGTTACCACAGCCGGTATCATTAATATAATGCTGGGGTTTATCAGCAACGGTGCGGTAGTAACCTAGATTGTCTAAGCCACGTAGCGACAAGATAGGTCCATCTGTGCCCGCCTCTGCTGTGTGGTTATAAACCACATCGAGTATTACTTCGATATCTGCTTTGTGAAGCGCCGCCACCATTTCTTGAAACTCACTAATATCATCATTAACCAAGTAATCTTTATGTGGCGTAAAGAAGTTAAGCGTGTTGTAGCCCCAGTAGTTTTGTAAGCCTTTGGCTGTTAAAAACTGCTCACTGATAAAAGCATGAACGGGTAATAACTCTAAGCAAGTCACACCAATAGTACGTAGATGTTCAATAAAACTAGGGTGGCTTAAACCTAAAAATTTACCTTGTAACGGTTTTGGGATCTCAGGGTGGCGGCATGTTGCACCAACCACATGACACTCATAAATAACCGTTTTTCCCCAGCAGTGATTCGGTTTTTTACCTGTGTAAGGTGCCAGTTCACGGACTCGTGATTTTGGCATATCAATGGCATTATTAACCTGACTTAACTTTCCTACAGGCATTTGCCCATAGTGACGTTCACTCCAAGTAAACTCACCATACAAATCGCGGGCATACGGGTCTAACAGCAATTTGTGATTATTAAAAAATAGTCCTTTTTCGGGTGCGTATTCACCATCAGCGCGAAAGCCATACAAGGCGCCACTTTTCAAAGGGCTCACTTTCAGTGTCCAGATGCCACCTTCGTTCATATGCATCGCAAGGGTAAGAATTTCTGAATGACCGCTGCTATCGAATAAGCACAGAGACATATGTTGTGCTTGTGGTGCGTACACAGCAAAGTTTACGCCCTCACCAACAACAGACGCCCCTAAAGGTGAGCTCACACCGACTTCTAGTTCGACACTATGACTCATCGCTCACCTTCTTAAGGTAAATTGTCGCAAGGCCAGGCAAAGAAACACTAATACTTTGATTAAAGCCATGACTTTCTTTTGCTTGGCTTACAATTATTTGCTCTGCATGATTAGTTGCTTCAACGCCGGAACCAAAATAATCCTCTTTGTCGGTATTCAAAATAACTTGATAGGTACCAGCTTTTGGCACACCAATCACGTAGTCGTGATACACCTGCGGCGTTAAATTACAGATCACCACCACAAAATCTTCAGCTTTTTTTGCATAGCGAATAAAGCTAAACATACTTTGCTCAGCATTATTGCTATCAAGCCACGCAAAACCCGCTGGGCTTGTATCCTGCTCGTATAAAGCTGGCGTACTGGTGTAAACTGCATTTAAATCTTTAATCGTTTGCTGCATGCCTCTGTGGCTAATATGTTCAAGTAAATGCCAATCAAGCGATTGGTCGTGATTCCACTCTTTACGCTGGGCGATTTCTGCCCCCATAAACAATAATTTTTTACCTGGATGTGCCCACATAAAGGCATAATATGCACGTAAGTTCGCAAACTTTTGCCAGTCATCCCCTGGCATTTTTTCAATTAATGAGCCTTTACCATGCACCACTTCATCGTGGCTAAGCGGTAGAATGTAGTTCTCGCTGTAGGCGTAAACCATTGAAAACGTCATTTCATGGTGGTGATGCGAACGGTAAATTGAATCGCGCTGCATATAATGCAAACTGTCGTTCATCCAGCCCATGTTCCACTTATAACCAAAACCTAAACCATCATGGTCAACTTGGCGCGTAACACCTGGCCATGCTGTTGACTCTTCGGCCACCATCATAATGCCCGGATTTTTTGCATAGCAGCGCATATTGACTTGTTTTAAGCACTCAATGGCGCCTAAATTTTCTCTGCCACCGTATTGATTTGCAACCCACTGCCCTTCTTCACGGCTATAGTCTAGATAAAGCATTGAGGCAACCGCATCAACGCGTAAACCGTCAATGCCAAATTCATGCAGCCAATACATTGCATTCGCAATTAGGAAGCTACGAACCTCTGCGCGATCATAATTGTAGATATAGGTATTCCAATCAGGGTGAAAACCTTGCCTAACATCAGCATGTTCGTATAGATGGGTGCCATCAAAACGATGTAAACCATGGGGATCACTTGGGAAATGACCAGGTACCCAGTCAAGAATAAGGCCAATATCGGCTTCGTGACATTGCTCGACGAAGTAAACAAAATCTTCAAAGCTGCCATAGCGACTGGTCGGGGCAAACAATCCAACAGGTTGATAACCCCAAGAACCATCAAATGGGTACTCGCTGATTGGCATTAATTGTAGATGCGTAAAACCGAGCTCTTTTGTGTAAGGAATAAGATTATCAGCAAGTTCACGCCATGTGAGATAGCGCTCGCCATCATCTCGTCTTTGCCAAGAACCCGCATGCACTTCATAAATACTAACAGGCGCATCAATACTGTTTCGTTTTGCACGATTTGCTAACGCCTTTTCAGAAAGCTGAATACCTGTTTTTAGCTTTTGTAGCACTGACGCCGTACCCGGTGCTTGTTGCATCTTAAACGCAAATGGATCGGCTTTATCAAGCACTTCTCCTGTTAGAGTGGTGATAGCAAATTTATAGCATTGATGCTCTTCAAGCCCAGGAATAAATAACTCCCATACCCCACTGGCAGGATGAAAACGCATAAAATGACGATTACGCTGCCAATAGTTAAATTCACCAATAACCGATACACTACTGGCATTCGGCGCCCACACTGTAAAGCGAACACCATCAACGCCTTGTTGAGTCACAAAATGTGCACCAAAATGTTGATACGCATGCTCTAAACTGCCTTCATTAAACAGATACATTGCCTGTTCATCTAAGCTGCTTTCAAAGCTGTACTCATCGTATTGTTGATGAGTAAATTCATTGCTATAGCTAACATCTAGCTGGTAGTCAGGCTTAGTTTTTGATTTGATATTTGCGATAAATAAATGACTATCACCTTGTTGCTGCGCAACGATTTTTTCTGTGCCAAGCAGAATCGAAACACTGCTTGCGCCAGGCAAAAAGCAACGAATTTCATAGCTTGTAGGGCCACTTTTATGCGCCCCAAGAAAGCTGAAAGGATCTCTAAAACAACCACTGGCTAATGCATCGATTTGTTTTTGATAATTAACAGGTTGTGCACTTTGCTCTTGACGAACACGACTTCGCATTATTGATTCCTTATCGAAATTAAATTGGCTAAGAATGACTGTTGCGCTTCGATAATCTGCGCCGCTGGACGCGACAATAAACGCCGCCAATTTGGGTACTCTTTATCAGTACCGGGGATATTTACAGGCAGTATTTGCTGATCTAAGTCATCTATTTGAATAGTAAATAGCTTTGCTGGTGCTGCCGCTAATGAGGATGCCAACGCTTCATAAACCGTAAAGGCATCTGTTTCTAACGATAAATGCTGATTTGACTCTCGTGCGATAAAATTAAGCATACGATGCTTTTCAATGTTTCTCGCATCGAATTGAGCCCGAGTTTGCTCATCATCAAGCAAACCATATTGTTGTTTAATCGTAATATCATGGCCAATCCACCAGCCTTTAAATGGTGGTACGTCATGGTTGGCTATCATTAAAAGACTATGAGGAGCAAAATGCTCAGCCGCTAAAAACTCACCTTGGTGGTCCTTTTCAAAGTAAAACAACCCGTTTGAATAGATTGCACTTGCTTTAAGTGCTTCACGCACTTCATTAGGTACAACACCTAAATCTTCGCCAATCACCACACATTGATTGAGGTGAGATTCAATCTTTAGAATTGCTAATAGTTGTTCAAAGGGATAATAGACATAACAACCATCTTGCTGGGAGTTATTTTCAAAACACCACCAAAGTCGGCGTATCGCCATAACGTGGTCAATTCTAAGACCACCAACATCTTCCATATTGGCGCGGATAAGTGAGCGATAAAAAGCAAAATTGTCTTTACTTAACTTTTGTGGATTAAGTGCCGGTAAGCCCCAATTCTGACCATGTTCAGCCCAAGGGTCTGGCGGAGCTCCAACATGTGCATTTTCTGCAAATAATTCATTTTGGCTCTTGAACTCACTACCATCACCTGCACAGCCAACGGCTAAGTCATTAATAAGGCCAATTGCCATACCACTGTCACGGGCAGCTTGCTGGCAGATATTTAATTGAAGGTGAGCTTGCCATTGTAAATAGCTAGCATAATCACGGTCCCCAACCAACATAGTTGCAAGACTGTGTTTATGGGTTTCACAAAAACGAGTGAATTGCTGTTTTCGCTCTGCTGAGCCAAATTCACAAAAGTGTTGATATAAACAGCTAAACACTTGATATTTAAAGTCACTAACTGATGTATAATCAATGTAAGTCGCATCGGTTTGCGGTTTATCCGCTAACAATTTAATAAGTGCATTATTATTTTTGGCGTCTTCGCATAATGACACTGCAATATACAGCGGGTTCAATAACGCTCGGCTATTTGGACTATAGGGACTCGCCCTCTCTGGGCTGTGTTCAAACAGTAAATGCAGTGGATTAAGCAACACATAATCCATGTTTTTAGTCGCCGCTGCTTTAATAAGCTTTGTTAAGTCAGCGAAGTCACCAATTCCTAACCCCTCTTCATTGCATAAGCTATAAAGCTGAATGGATAAGCCCAAACGCTTTTTGTCATCAATAGAGAAGCTTTCTTTAGGTGTGATCCATAGCTGACTGTGAGATTGCTGATCTGCCACAGTAATGAGGGCATCATGATAACCAATTGGCATTTCAGGAACTGGCAATGCAAGCTCAAGATAACGAATACCGTTTAGACCATAATCACCAAGAATAGCTAAACCTTGTAAGTTTTCACAAGTAAAATGAATATCAAGCGAAGGCACGCTTAGAGTACATGAGCGTGATAATAAACGCTCATCAACGCGTACTTTCAAAATTGGGTGGTGTGCCTCAATAATGCTTGTATGAGGCAACAAATTCAGCCATGTACCTGCATCTAATGCAAAATTAAGTTGGTTAATTGCATCAGTATCCTGAGTATCTACACCACAACAACTAAGTGCCTGCATGCGTGTACTTTCATCGAAAATAACATGCTCACCAGTGTATTTAGTATATTCATAGCCTATGCCATGCAGGTAATATAACTGCGAAAGTGACTGCATCAAAACACCTAAGCGCGTTGGGTATTAACAATGCTGTTATCAGTACCAAAACCGTTAGGAATATAACCATCTGCTTGGTGGTCATTGTCCCATGTTTCGCCATTGATTAAGTAACGGAAGTGAAATTCTTGATCAAGCGGTAAGCGCTGCTTGCATTTGAATACTTGTTCTTTTTTATTAAACTTCATTGGCACTGGCTGCCAATCTGTGAACTCTGCAACTAATTGCACATCATCAGCATCAGGGTGTTGAAATTCAAAGGTAACTTCTGTTTCGTCTTTAGTTTTAAAAAAACGTTTACTTAGCATAGTGGGCTCCAATTCAACCAATTGGTAAATTAATCCTTGCCACAGTACCGCATTCAACGACTCATTCAGCGGAAGCTGTGCGTTTCAGGTTTCTAAACTTGCTTACTAAAACATCAAGTTTGAATCTAGTAAACCAAACCTATATTTACGCATTATGACAGTGCATCTGTATGTTTTTCGCACCACCATAGTGCATAAAACACACAAAAACTACAACAATCATATTGCTGTATTATTACGAGCAATAACTGAACCAAGTTGATAATAAAATATACTTTATTTTCAGTACCTTTTTTATCAACCCTATTCGCAACTTATAAAAAAATAGATAACAATTTAGATTGGGTAAAGTGAATAAAATTGAAGTGAAAAGTTAGAGCAATCATACTAAAATAAACACAACTTCGTTCGTCAAAAATACACTGCCAACAATTTATAAAAACAAGACAAAACAGATTTACACCGTACATCCTCGTTAAATAAATTAACAAACAAGATGGTAATAAAATCTTTATTTTTGACTGATTTTTAATTTTTTATCACATGAAAAATGATAAAACGCAACGCAAATTTAATTTTATAAACCAGACGCTAATCCCGCACTACCCAATTAACGTTTTTAAAAATTATCTCAGTGCATATACAAACACAATAAGTAGAAAAGCGTAAATTCGAACGGACTACCAATCCCTGAAAGCATTAACAGTGCTGCTTTTCAGTAATGTTATAACCACTTTTTCTGACCACAAGAATAGCTAGGTTAAAACCTGTTTCGGATAAAACTAGCAGGCCATAGCAAAAGTTGGTATATAACATTTAATAATTAACAATCAGCCGAAAAAATAATAAATTCCAAACATGGCGAGAAGAGATAATAAAATAAATGCTAAGTGGTGACTTATTGTTTAGCTAAACAATAACCATAAATATTATTAGTATGAAAGTATCTAAGCATTTTTATCGTACCAGTGCTAAAGTTTGCTCGATGAATAGCAACAATGCAGTATAAAAGTAAGACTTCAATTAATTAGCATAAGAAAAACATTTTAGAGTATTAACACTAATGACTATGAATTTTCACATTCTATACTCATCCATGCCCCAAAGTATGAGAAAGGTTTTGTCTAATCTAGATACAAACAATATACTCGATGTATTAACTGGTGAGGTTTTATTGTAAAACAAAGACACCACAATGGTAGTAATGTATGGCCAATGCTCTTCGAACTTTATCAATAAGTATTATAACTTTAATAGCTTTTATATATGGCTTAAATATCTTCTTGACTAAACAGGTCAATGATTTGATGTACGCGCCAAAAGGCTTAGAACTACATACCTTCCAAGGTACAGATGTTACAGTAGTAACAGCTCCTTGGTATAACCTCGTGTTAAGTGGCCAGCATTTAGTTTACGATAATAATATTTCTTATATTGTTATTAATACAACAAATGAGTCTGTCGTAACCGCGATGACTTCGGATCTTATACTCACTACATTATTCTCACCGGTAAACATTATCATTTTAATCTTGTTAGCATTAGCCATCAGTTGGTTAGTTAACTTAAGATTTCAAAATAATCATGAGAAATACACTCTCAAGATGCTCAATACTAAAGCAATTGAATTACTCAACAGCCTAAACTTAGCCAGTGAATCAGGTATAAACAAGCATACAGAACTTGAACAGTTACAAGCTAACTTTCAAACACTTACAACCCATATAACTAATTACACACGTGAATCTGAAGTCAGTATTTATCAAGATAAGTTAACCCACCTTATTGACCGACATGCCTATATAGAACACCTTGCCAAACAATTGAGACTTGCTGAGATGGATAAATTCAGCTGTGCTTTACTATTTATAGATTTAGATGGGTTCAAACAGGTGAATGACTCTTTTGGTCACAGTTTTGGTGACGATGTGTTAATTCAAGTAGCAACACGCTTGAGCAGTGTTTTACGTCACCATAAAATAAGTAATATTTCCCCAATTAGTCAATTAGAACAAAACTTAGCACGCCTTGGTGGTGATGAGTTCTCGATTTTCATTAACTTAAAAGATGATAAAGATAAAGCATTAGAGGTTGCACAAAATGTACTGCACGAAATCGAACGTGATTTTGTCTTAGGTAACAAGCTAATCAAAATTAGCGCTAGTATAGGTATAGCGGTTTACCCAGATAGTGCATCCACCCCACAAGCATTACTGCAGATGGCTGATGTTGCCATGTATCGAGCCAAAACAGATGGTCGTGGAATTTTTAAAGTCTATTCTCCTGAAATGGGTAAAAAGATTAGGCGCTATCATTACTTGCTAGAAGAAATGCGTCTTGCTATTGCTAGCAGCAGTTTTCATTTGTCTTTTCAACCTATTGTACATGTAGATGATTGTGCCATTGACTACTTCGAAGCGTTAGTTCGCTGGGATCACCCTGTTGAAGGCTCAATCACGCCTGATGAGTTTATCCCCATTGCTGAAGAGTCTAATCTGATACTAGAACTTGGTGATTGGATCATGCTGGAGTCATGTAGGCAAATGTCTGCTTGGTATAATGCGGGGATGAAGAAAGTGTCTATTTCTGTGAATATATCCGGCGTGCAATTAAAGCACTACGATATTTATGAGTGGGTCATGGAGAAGCTTGCTAAAACGGGGCTGCCTGCAAAAGCGCTGATGCTAGAAATAACCGAATCAACCTTAATCAAAGCAAGCAACAAGATTATTCAATCATTAGAAAAACTCAGAAGCGAAGGGATCACCATTGCGATTGATGATTTTGGTACCGGTTTTAGCTCGTTAAGTACTCTTGCAGACTTACCTATCGATGTGATCAAACTTGATAAACTGTTTGTTGCGCAAGCTAACGACAACCTTAAATATAATGAAATCATGCACTCTGTCAGTGAACTTGGCCGAAAACTCGGCCTTAAAGTTGTCGCCGAAGGAGTTGAAGAACTCGCTCAATTTGAACTAGTTAAATCGATGGGCATAAACAGTGTTCAAGGCTACCTAGTGAGCCACCCTGAGTCCTCTGTTAATGTTGGCCATAAAGTATTGCAAGATAACATTAACTTTATGTCTGTTACTGGAACAGGGGTTTGGAATATACAGCAACCGCTTTAGTAAGTTATACTAACGACATTATTCAAAGCCATTCCCTTGTTAATGTTAAAAAAAAGCTTACTTACAGTTTTTATCTTATCAGTCACCATCATTGGATTATTGGTCGGCTCTTCTATTTATACCCTTTACAGCAAAAAACGTTTAACGGTAGACCCAAAACTGAGAGAAATCTCCGGTATCGAATTTGATAAGTTCAATCGACTCTGGGCTATTAATGACAGCGGTGACGAGCCAAAACTTTACCGTCTTAATGAAGATGGCTCTATAGCAAAAGAAATTTTGGTAACCAATGCTAAAAACATTGACTGGGAAGATATGACACAAAACAAATTTGGTCACTTTTTCTTGGGCGACTTTGGCAATAATAAAAACGACAGAAAATGGTTAACTATTTATAAAATAGAAAACCCTATCGATATCAAAAGCGACACCACAGAAGCAGAGATAATCAAGTTCACTTATCCTGAAATGGACGGCAGCCCTATTCAACCAGATCAACGTAACTTTGATTTGGAGGCCTTTGTAGCCCTTGGCCGACACCTCTATTTATTTACTAAAAATCGCACTGAGCCATTTGATGGTATTACAAAAGTGTATAAAGTTGGCGATCATGCGGCTAACTTTGATGCACAATTAATAGATTCGTTTCAAACTTGCACCACAATGGAAAAACTTTGTTGGATCACTTCTGCGGCTCTAAGCCCTGATAGAACCAAGTTAGTTCTACTAGATTCAACCAGCATTTGGTTATTTGAAAACTACCAAGGTGATAAGTTTTTTTCCGGGGATGTATCTCGTATTGATCTCGGGATCGTAACGCAAAAAGAAGCAATCACTTTTTACGATGACAACACAATTGTTTTTACAGACGAAGAGTTTAAAGGCATTGGCGGTAATGCCTATGTTATAAAGCTCGATGAAGTCGAAAAGAAAGTCATTCGCAAAGCGCCCAAAACCAATCAATGACTAAGTGCGTTATTAGAGAGCGCTTTTTCGATATCTACACCTAATATCAGCACTCCCATGTGCTGATTTTCCTCATCAAAGATAGGCACGCTAAACTGTACCTGAAAGTGTTTAGTCGATTCATCAAACTCCACTGTATCAATGTAATAGTCATCATCTTGCTGGTACATATTTAAAAATTTGGCTTCATCACCCTGCCAATAGTCAGTTGTGACTTCACTAATAATGACATTTTTACCTTGTTTATCTGTCACGATTATCTCTGTAATGACACCTTGCATTTGCTTTTGCCATACTTGTAAGAATTGTGAACCTTCAAGTTTTAGATAGCGCTCTGCAAGTATTGGTGTATTGTTACGAACTTGTTGTGCCCACTGATTATCAAGCTGATCGAGGTCTTGCTGCGCGAGCGGTTTTTGATTACTTTTCATTACCGCTTGTTGTACATTGTCTGTATTCGCTAATTGCTTTATTTTTTCTAAAAGCCCTTGCACTAAAGTAAGTTTTTCAATTTTTGACAACACAAAAGGACTTTGTGAGCAACTACTTATGTGACTGTTAAAGGTTTTTAAAAACTCAGGAAACTCCTCGAGTGTTTTATTTGCTGCAAATAAACCCAAAGGCACATAACGATAGAATGTTTGCGTGTATTCATCTGGCTTTATCTGTAACTGCACAGCATTGAACTCAAACTCTTCTAAATCAAGCAAAATTCTATCTACCCGTTGCTTTTTAAATACTTTTATAAGCTCTTGCGTGGTGTTAACTTCGACTTCAATTTTCCGATTTGTTAATTGATACCAATCAGCCTGATGACTCCCTCTTACGACGCCATAACGAAGTTCGTGTTCAGCTATTGAAACTGAATCTGCATGGGTAAACCAGTACCAGTTTTCTAAAAACATCGGGGCAGAAAGCTCACCATACTCTTGCATTTGCGACAACAGGTTTGCGGTAAAGTAACCATCGAGCCGATTTAGCTGCACTTCCCTTTTAGCCCTTAACCAAGGTAACTTCTGCAAGTGAAATGGCACATTGATTTGCTTGAAAATACATTCAACATGCGTAATTGCGTTGTGTGGTGCGTTAATTGGTAAGTTAGTACCTAACTGAAAAGGCTGAGCTACAGTGAGTGACAGCAATAATGAAGCAAGCATCAATACAAGCCTAAATAACTAACGAGTAACAGCTATTATAGACAAAAGAACCGGTTTTACCTGATTAAGGGTTAACGCTTAAACTTTGTCTCTAAAATCACAGACGACGTTGTTCGCTCTACGCCATCTAAGTTGCCAATGTCATCTAAAAGGTGACTTAACTTTTCAAGGTTTTGCGCTTGCACGACAGCAATCAAATCAAATTCACCACTAATTGCGTAGAGCTGTGAAATAGCATCAATTTGCTTTAGTTCAAGATTCGTTTTGGTGGTCAGTTTTTGCTTCACTTTAATGGAAACATGGGCCGATACCATTTGGCTCAAATAGGCGTCACCATAGTCTACGCTGTAGCCTTTGATCACCCCTGTTTCTTCTAATTTCAACATTCTGCTTTGAACAGTTGAGCGCGATAAATTAAGCGCTCTCGCTAGGTCAGAAATACTCGCACGCGCGTTGGTTCTTAAGATAGCTAATAGTTTTTCATCTTGTGAAGTTATCACTTTGACTACTCTTTTCGTTAATTTGCTTTTTATTTTAGTCATTTTTCACAAAATAGCACTGCAAATTTAAGTCCCTAACCCAGATAATAAGAAAAATAGATAAGAAAAATAATCTCATCGTGCTTAATTAGGCAGGAACGGCTTAACTGACCTATTTTTTGCAATTTAACTTTTTTCATACTAAGCCAGATTTAGGTGCAACAAATGCAAGTAACAAGAGAACTTTTTAACGACGTAATGGTACCAAACTACAACCCATCAGAGGTAATTCCTGTTCGCGGTGAAGGCTCACGTGTTTGGGATCAAAACGGTAAAGAATTTATCGATTTTGCAGGTGGTATTGCCGTTAATTGTTTAGGCCATTGTCACCCAGCTCTTGTCAATGCCCTAAAAGAGCAAGGCGAAAAAATTTGGCACTTATCAAACGTAATGACAAACGAGCCTGCACTTCGCTTAGCTAAAAAGTTAACTGACGCTACATTTGCAGATAAAGTATATTTTGCAAACTCAGGTGCAGAAGCTAACGAAGCGGCATTAAAATTAGCGCGTCGTTGGGCATTAGATGTACACGGCGAGCAAAAGAACCAAATCATCGCGTTTAACAAAGGTTTCCACGGTCGTACATTCTTCACTGTTACCGTAGGTGGTCAAGCTGCTTACTCAGATGGTTTCGGCCCTAAGCCTGCTGCTGTTGATCACTGTGATTATAACGATTTAGCTGCGTTTGAAGCGCTTATCAGTGACAACACATGTGCCGTAATGATGGAACCACTACAAGGTGAAGGCGGCATCATTTCGCCAACGAGCGATTTTATCAAAGGTGTTCGCGCATTATGTGATAAACACAATGCTTTACTTATTTTTGATGAAGTACAAACAGGCGTTGGCCGTACAGGTGATTTATACGCATACCAAGGTTTAGATGTAACGCCAGACATCCTAACTACAGCAAAAGCGTTAGGCGGTGGTTTCCCAATTGGTGCGATGATCACAACAACTAGCATTGCAGAGCATTTAAAAGTAGGCACACATGGTTCAACTTACGGTGGTAACCCACTTGCATGTGCTGTAGCAGAAGCGGCTTTTGATACTGTGAATAGCGAAGAAGTACTTGCTGGTGTTAAAGAGCGTGAACAACTTTTACGCGATGGCTTTGCAGCTATCAACGAAAAATACGACGTATTTAGTGAAGTACGTGGTAAAGGTCTATTATTAGGTGCGGTTCTTAACAGCAAATTCGAAGGCCGTGCACGTGACTTCCTAGTAGCAAGCACTAAACACGGTTTAATGAGCCTTGTTGCTGGTACAAACGTTGTGCGCTTTACGCCATCTTTAGTTATTCCATTAGAGGATATCAAAGAAGGTTTAGCTCGCTTTGAAAAAGCGGTTGCAGACGTTGTAAACGGTTAATCCTAGTTGGCGCATGCTCAAAGCATGCGCCATTGGAGTGCACTTAATGCAAGTATTACGTCCTATAACAGCAAATGATTTTGCTGCGTTAAAACAAATTGCTGTTGAATCTGGTCATGGTTTTACCTCGTTACCGGTTGATGACAATTTACTACAAGAAAAAATTGAACGCGCTGAACGCAGTTTTGCAAAAGATATTAATAAACCACAAGACGAAACCTACTTATTTGTATTAGAAGACAGTGAAACGGGTGACGTTATCGGCACAACGGCTATCGAAGCTGCCGTGGGTATGTCGGTTCCTTTGTATCATTACCACCAAGGTAAAACTGTTCACCATTCACCTACTCTCAACGTATATAACACGGTTGATATTCTGAGTATGTGTAATGACTACACAGGTTGCTCTGAAATTTGTACCTTGTTCTTACGGGAGCAAAATCGCAAAGGCTTAACAGGTCGCTTTTTATCACGTTCTCGCTTTTTATTTATGGCCCAACACAGCGAACGTTTTGCTGACACCATTATCGCAGAAATGCGTGGTGTGAGTGATGAAGACGGTCATTCACCTTTTTGGCAGTGGTTACAAGAGCACTTTTTTAGTATTGAGTTCCCACAAGCTGATCACTTAGTGGGTTTAGGCGATAAAGTCTTCATCAGCGAGTTAATGCCTAAGTACCCTATTTATGCCAACTTACTGAGCAAAAAAGCCCAAGCTGTGATTGGTAAGGTTCATGAAAAAACCAAGCCTGCGCTTAAACTTTTGGAAAAAGAAGGGTTTGAGCACCGTGGTTATGTTGACCTATTCGATGCAGGGCCAACGGTTGAAGCAAAGCTTGGCAATATTCGCAGTGTCCGTGAGTCACAAGTGTGCCCTATCAGCATTGGTGAGCTTGCGCATATCAATGAGCAAAGCTCAGATACATTAGCTATTTGCAACCAAGGCGTGAATGACTTTAGAGCCACATTCACCAAACATGCTCATTACAACCACGCTAAGCACACATTAATCGTCAGCCAAGAAGTGGCAGATGCACTTAAATTAAAACAAGGGGATGCAGCACGGTTCTTCCGTTTGTAACCACTTAAGGAGTTTAAAATGAGTGTAACAACTCAACTTATTGCTAACCAATGGCAAGCAGGCCTTGGTCATGATTTTAGTTCAATCAACCCAAGTAATGGCGAGGTTGTTTGGCAAGGTAAAACAGCCACTGCTGAACAAGTCGCTGATGCAATCAAAGCTGCTCGCAGTGCTCAGCTTGGCTGGGCTGATATGGCCCTTGAAGAGCGTATTGCTATTCTTGAAAACTTTGCAGCAGAGCTTAAAGAGCACAGCGAAGAGTTTGCAACGATCATCGCCCGTGAAACAGGTAAACCGCTTTGGGAAACTCGTACTGAAGTAGGTGCAATGACGGGTAAAATCGCCATTTCGATCAGAGCCTATAACGAACGTACTGGGACCACAGAAAACCCAATGCCTGGCGCTAAAGCGTTTATTCGTCATAAGCCACATGGTGTTGTTGCGGTGTTTGGTCCTTACAACTTCCCGGGTCACTTACCAAATGGCCATATTGTGCCAGCTATTTTAGCGGGTAATACAGTTGTATTTAAGCCATCAGAACTAACGCCTCATGTTGCTGAGTTCACCTTAAAACTTTGGCTAAAAGCAGGCTTACCAGCCGGTGTCATCAACCTTGTTCAAGGTGAAGTAGACACAGGTATTGCTTTGGCATCACACCAAGATATTGATGGCTTATTCTTTACGGGTAGCTCAAATACAGGTCACCTATTACATAAGCAATTTGCAGGTCACCCAGGTAAAATTTTAGCGCTGGAAATGGGTGGTAATAACCCACTGATCGTAAAAGATGTTGCAGATGTAAGTGCGGCTGTTCACGATATTGTTCAGTCTGGTTTCATTACGTCTGGCCAACGTTGTACCTGTTCTCGTCGTTTATTCATCGAGAACTCGGCAAATGGCGATGCAATTTTAGAAAAATTAATTGCTGCAACAAAACAAATTAAAGTCGCCGACAGCTTCAGCGAAGATCAACCGTTCATGGGTGCAATGATCAGCGAAAAAGCAGCGTTAGGTATGGTTGCAGCTCAGCAGCAGTTACTTGATATGGGAGCAACCTCTCTTGTCGAACTTAAGCATCTTGAACCAGGCACTGGTTTTGTAAGCCCTGGTATTATTGATGTAACGGCCGTTAAAGATATGCCTGATGAAGAGCACTTTGGACCTCTAATCAAGGTTTATCGCTACACAGATTTCGATAGCGCGATTAATGAAGCAAATAACACCTCATTTGGTTTATCTGCTGGTTTATTAAGTGATGATAGCGATGACTACCAGCATTTCTTAAAACGTATTCGTGCCGGTATCGTTAACTGGAACAGACCAATTACTGGCGCATCAAGCGCTGCACCATTTGGTGGTATTGGTGCCAGTGGTAACCACAGAGCAAGTGCCTATTACGCTGCTGACTACTGTGCATACCCTGTTGCTTCTGTTGAAGCCGAAAAAGTTAACTTACCACAGACCCTTGCGCCGGGCTTAATTATTGAATAATTGTTTGGCGGCCTCGCCGCCTTAATTGAAGGAATTAAACATGCACACAGATGTAAACGCCCTATTTGAAAACCTATGGGACAACTATTTATCAGTTACGCCATCGGCGGTAAAAGTACATGAGTTACTTGGCTCAACACAAAAAGATGACGTGATTAACGATCACATCGCACTGCGTACTTTTAACCATGAAAAAATCGGTTTAGAAAAACTAGCTGCGCACTTTTTAGCTGTTGGCTATAAAGAATGCGGCGAGTACCATTTCGAAGCGAAAAAACTATACGCAAAGCACTTCGAACATTCAGATCCTAAGCAACCTAAAGTTTTCATTTCTGAATTACTTGTTGAGCAATGCTCAGAAGAATTACAAGCTATCGTTAACGACATGGTTGAACAGATTGACGAAGACGCTGTAACAGCGGATAATTTCCTATATTCAGGTACACACTGGCAAGTAAGTTCAGACACTTACAAAAAGCTGCTAGCAGAAAGCGAATACGCTGCATGGATGTCAGCATGGGGTTACCGTGCTAATCACTTTACTGTGAGCATCAATGAATTGGCTAAATTCGATGATATCGAAAGTGTAAACCAAGCACTTAAAGATGCAGGTTTTGCGCTAAATACATCTGGCGGCGAAATCAAAGGTTCACCAGAGGTTTTACTTGAGCAATCTTCGACTCTTGCTGATGACAGCGAAGTTGAATTTAGCGATGGTGTTGTTGCCGTACCGAGTTGTTTTTATGAGTTCGCTCTGCGTTATGCAAAACCAGATGGTGAGCTATACACAGGTTTTGTGGCAGCATCAGCTGACAAAATTTTTGAGAGCACCAATGCTCGATAATTAGCACATACCAATTCGCTAAGTACAAATAAGCGAGTTGGTATACAAGGATATGTATGAGACTAATTGCGTTTATCGTAATACTATTTACTCTAAACACAGCAACGGCAACAGAAAAATCCAAGCTTACAATTTTGTCTCATGCATATTTTGCCAACGAAGCAGATAAACTCAGTATTAACCTCCACCTTGCTGCGGTTATCAATCCAGCCCTTGCTGATGAATTCGATATAGACGTCGACTTTACCAATCATGCGCGCTTAATGAAGCGCTTATCTAGTGATGAGGCCAGTTGCACCTTTAACGCAATCAAAACCCCTGAACGGGCAGAGTCCATGGTATTTTCTAAAATACCCACCTATATGCATATGCAGCGTCAAGTCTATGCACTTAAGAGCACCTTAAAGTCAGGTTCTGCGCCTATTTCTGTCACTAAGCTTCTCAAAAACAAAGGTAGTTTTGGCATTATTGGCTCCACCAGCTACCGTGAACTCGATGATGTTTTTGCTAATAAACAATACAACGTTGCGGCTATTTATGGCGAAAATGCATTTTTACAATTAAGTCGACTATTACTCAATAAGCGTATTGATTACATTGTTGCTTACAAACAAGCACTTGAAGCGCACATACCTGCTCATGAACTAAGCCAACTCACGTCAAGGCGTATTACTGAATACCCTGAATTTATAAATGGCTTTTTTACCTGCAGTAAAACCGCGGCGGGTTATCGTGCCATTGCACTTATCGATGAATATATGAAAAGTGCAGAAATGGCTGCCTATATTAAGCAATTACACAGTCAAAGTAATCACCCCGATGACGCAAAAGCTATGCTTGATCTTTATTCAAAAAGCTACGGAATACGCTTCGAAAACAGTGACTAAGCCAACTCGATTTGCTGTACAAAAATAACTCGAAATATTATAAAAAAATACTTGCGCAAATAAAAAAGCAGATCTATTATCTCGCCGCTTCTTGATGATAGCCAATCCGAGTACATTACAAACACTGTTTGTAGCAAGGCGATAGAGCAACTATCCAAGAGTGTATTTGATTGCACAGAACATACTGTGCGCTTAATAACACTCAACTGACTCGGACTTCCATTTTTCCGAGCAGTTGCTTAATTGCCGGAGAGTAAAATGGCTATTTCAACACTTACACAAGACTTAACAATCAAAGTACCTGCAGCGTCGGTTGCTGCAAACGAACCAGTCGCACAACCATCAAACCAATTTATTGAGCAACTTGTTGCACAACATGGCGCGCCATTAATGGTGCTAGATTGTGAATCTGTTCGTCATCAATACCGTGCATTAAGCCATGCTTTACCTGGCGTTGTTTTACACTTTGCGTTAAAGCCACTTCCTCATCCTGCGGTTGTTCGTACGCTTTTAGAGGAAGGTGCCAGCTTTGATTTAGCAACCAGCGGCGAAGTTGACTTAGTCGCCAGCCAAGGCGTACCTAGTGATCGTACAATTCACACGCACCCTATCAAACGAGATCGTGATATCCGTGATGCACTTGAATACGGTTGTAATGTGTTTGTGGTTGATAACATCAACGAACTAGAAAAGTTCATTGCATACAAAGACCAGGTTGAGTTACTTGTTCGCTTAAGTTTTCGTAATGCGGAAGCTTTCGCAGATTTATCGAAAAAATTTGGTTGCAGCCCAGCAATGGCCGTTGAAATCATTAGCTATGCGCAACAATTAGGTATTCGTATCAAAGGGTTGTCGTTCCATGTTGGTTCGCAAACAGCAAGTCCGGCTAAGTATGTCACTGCTATTGCTGCATGTAACCAAGTGATTAACGACGTAGCCACATTAGGATTACCTGCGCTTAGTACGCTTGATATTGGCGGTGGTTTCCCAGTGCCTTACAACAAAGACGTGCTGCCAATTAAGGAATTTTGTGCGCCAATCAATGATGCCTTAGCACAGTTACCAGAGACAGTTCGCGTAATTGCTGAACCAGGTCGCTTTATTGTAGCTAGTGCTGTAACCAGTGTTGCATCAGTAATGGGTCAAGCAGTACGTGATGGCAAGCCTTGGTACTATTTAGATGATGGAATTTACGGCTCATTCAGTGGTTTATTGTTCGATGAAGCCTCGTACCCTATCGACTCGTTCAAACAATCAAACGAACGTGTTGAGTCAGTGTTAGCAGGCCCGACTTGCGATAGCATCGACGTAGTAAGTGAGTCAATTATGCTACCAAAATTAAACAATGGTGATTTAATCATCAGCCGTATGATGGGTGCTTACACATTAGCAACCGCAACAGATTTTAACTTCTTCAAACGTGCAGAAGTTATCGTACTGAATGATGTAGTGCAGGTTGACGCACTCACCGGTTAATCGTTTCCTCGACTAAAAGCATGTAAGGCAACATGCTTTAACTCTTAAAATGCAGCTGCTCATTCCAGCTGCATTTTTTTATTTCTTTGTTTAAAGAAAGAGTGGTTTGTAATCGTTTTCTAATTGTTCAAACGACAAGTTACCAATAAAACGACCAAAGCTTAGCCAGGTTGCTAGGCCTCGTAAGTCTTTAAAGTGTGGTGGAATAAATTTTGGGTCTTCAATCACACCTAAATCATGTAATTGCGATATCAGTCTAAAATCATCAATTGAGATTTTACCGACCAATAACAAGTGCAATTGATCAATTCGACCTAACTGAATGGCAACCCGAATAAGGTTATACACCAACACGAAACCTTTGATATAAGCGATATCTTTGGTAAAAGGTAAGCCTGTTGCTGTACTGCCTCTAAACACCCGCTGAGTAAGCGTATAACTGTCGTCTTTACTCAAACCTTGCGCTACATAATCACGATAAATATCAACGAACTCCGCGCCATCAATAACCTTAGTAATACCTTGAATACGGTTCACTAATTTTGCTAAACGTCGTGGCGTCGACTTTAAAGTAATAATTTCGGTTAAGACAGCAAGGCCCTCTTGGGTCACTGTAGAGCTCGGTGTGCCTTTACTTAAACAGGTTAAATAGGGCTGAGCAAGACCGTTTTGCGTCGTCCCCACATGGATCCAGCCTTCATGCACCTCTAGAATATCTAGCTCTCTTTGAGAGAATTTAACATCTTGATTAAGTTTAATATTATTTGCACCTGCCGCAGCATCACTCACAATACCATCACTCAGAATAACCTCAACATCGATACCCGGCATCGTTTGAGCCACTTGTGATGCTAGAATTTTCACCGCATCTTGTGCATCTATGTTTTTTGGATCATCCGGTAAAATATCCGCATCAAGCATACTCTTTAGCGGCTGCTCAAGCATGGTTGCAAGCTCAGAAAGTGAAGGCTCCCCTGCATGGAATAAATCCTTGGGATGACCGAACAACTCAACTGACAAATCATGAAACTCTGGGGTACCACGATACTCAATCATACTAAGTACGGTTTTATATTCAGTACACATCTTGCTCATGTATTGGGCAATAGGATTTAGCTGCCCTAACTGGCTGATGATATCGCGATTTAAATCAGAAAACGCGCGACGCAACTCGCTTGGTACAAAACCAAGATCACGCTGTTGGTAATAGGCTTGATCAACCGTTGGGTTCTTTTGGCATTTATGCTTAAAAAACTCTTCTTTGATTTGTTTATCCCAGTTGATCGCATCAAGAATACGAATGGGTGTTTGCAATGCGATTAATCGGTCAGATAACTCGCGTGTTTTGGCTAATAATGCCTTATCTATCATGCTCTAGGCTCACTGTTAAATGAGCCTTGAGGATAGGCTAAATTTTCATAATTACAAAGTAAAATTAAGCGGTTTTGAGCTAAAATTCAGCATGCTTAGAAACTAATTTTCCATCGTTGTAGAGAAGTAAACTGGGTACCGAATTAATACTATTTTCGATAAATAAATCATTACCATAATCGATAGAAACCGGCATAGTTGCAGCGAATTTATCAACATACTCTTGCACTGCACTTTGATCAGTCCACAGCTGACTCACTTTAACCTCGACATCAACTCCTTGCTCTGCCAGCTTATTAATGTGTTGCTGTGCTAATACACACTGTTTTGCCATTGCAGGGCGCGTGTCGACTAAGTACCAGTCGCACCACGTTGCGGTGAACAGCACGGCTTTTTTGCCCTGTTTCGGAATAACCAAAGGAGTCGCTTGGCCGTGCTTTTCGCCTAGTAAACGCGCTTTATCAACTTTGCCATTGTGTGATAACAAACGTAACGTGTTATCAAGCGGTTTATCAGCTTCGTGGCCTTGAAAAATCACCTTTTCATCACTATCAATCAACACATGAAACGGGGTGCCCATAAATTCATAATGTTTAGCAACCTGGGCTGTGTGATCAGTAAATAGTGGCATAGTGAGTGAAAAACGCTCTTTAACCTTAGCAACAGCATGTGCGTCATCATTAAGGTCAATATTAATAGCCACAAATTGAATTTTATTACCATACTGCTCATAAGCATGCTGAAAATGCGGCATTTGCTCCATACATGGCTTGCACCAAGTAGCCCAAAACTTTATGTAAACGGGTTTTTCGCCCAAGTAACTGTCAAGCTTGACTATTTTCCCTGCTTCATTTTCTAAAACCAAAGGGGCTGTATTTGCCAATGTGCTTTGGCTTACAAGCAACAAGCCTGTTAGTAGTATCAGGGGTATAAACTTATATTTCATTGTGTGTCCCTCAAATAAAATCTATCTTAAGTTTAAGGTACGAGAAAATATTGTAAATTTTCGACATCTGCTATCTAAATATGATTTTAGTGATTTATCGCAAAGTAAGGTTTTAAAAACACACAGCACGTTTAATACCTGCATAAAATAACACTAAACTTTTTATAGATCTGAAACGTATTACTTCAAAAAGGAGTCATCATGAAAAATGAGCTAGACGGTAAATTAATTCTATCTGTGTATGAAAAAATCATTCAACACGGTGAAGATCATGAAGATGGAAAGCTGTATGAGGGTATTTGCGCTTTTTCGGATATCGATGGTTATACGGTATATCTAAAAGGCAGTGGTGTGTTACTGCGATTTGGCTTTCATAATACCTATCACCTTGACTATCAACATGAAAAGAACAAAGAAGACTTTTTAAAGAAAGTGCTTTATATCGCAGAACAGGAACTGTAAAGAAGTAATGAAACGACGGGTGAAAGCTGAATCAAAGCAACAGCAGGCATTTATCAACCAAGTTATTAATGAACTAAAATCTAACCCAGGTAAGTTAGATATTATTCGCGAAAACCTTAGCTACTATCGCGAACAACAGTTCCTCAAGCGTGGCTTTTTGCTTGCTATTGAGCGCTTTGATTGGGTATTTGAAGCAAGTAACGATGTAGAGCAAATCTGTGCGCAAATTTTAGCCGATGATTACATTGGCAAACGTTTGCGCCGCTACCCCTTGCTATATAAGGGCGTATTGGAACGTACCTATTAGATATCCCACCGCTAAAACATGATCTGTTCGGTAAAAAATGCTAGGTTAGCGCCATTTTGAAATAATGAGAACTGGACATGTCAAAAACTATAAACTCTCACAACACCCATGAGGGTGGCAATAATGGGTTGTTTAACCGATTTTTAGCCACCGTTGAATTTTTGGGTAATATGCTACCCCACCCTATCACTTTATTTGCAATGTTCTGCGTTGCCATTATAGTTTTTAGCGGCATTGCCGATTGGTATGGTTTAAGTGCTATCGACCCACGCCCAGAAGGCGCTGCAGGTCGAGACCCTGATGGTGTTATTGAAGTTGTCAGCCTACTTAGTGCCGAAGGCCTTCAGCGCATCGTTACAGGCCTTGTTACGAACTTCACCAGCTTTGCACCACTTGGTACGGTACTGGTTGCTCTATTAGGCGTTAGTGTTGCAGAGCACTCTGGTTTACTCTCTGCTGCTATGCGCGGCATGGTAATGGGCGCATCTAAGCGTTTAGTTACTTTTATGGTGGTGTTTGCTGCTATTTTATCAAATACGGCATCGGAACTTGGCTACGTCGTACTAATTCCATTAGCAGCCATGATATTCCATAGCCTTGGTCGTCACCCTCTTGCCGGTCTTGCTGCGGCATTTGCCGGCGTTTCAGGTGGTTACAGTGCCAACTTATTACTCGGCACCATTGACCCGCTACTTGCAGGTATCACCACACCTGCAGCACAAATGATTGATCCAAATTACCAAGTTGGCGCTGAAGCAAACTGGTATTTCATGATGATTTCAGTATTTCTAATCGCTACTCTAGGTACGTTAGTTACAGAGAAAATCGTTGAGCCTCGTCTTGGCAAGTACAACCCAGATGAAGCAAGCAATGATTTGCCAAAGAACGACATTGCAGGGCTAACTGATAAAGAAAAGTCAGGTCTTAAGTGGGCAGGTGTTTCTCTGTTAGTGGTTTCATTATTACTTGCTTGGACAATTGTTCCTGAAGACGGCATTTTGCGTAACCCAGAAACAGGCCTTGTTGCACACTCGCCATTTTTAAAAGGCATTGTGGTCTTTATCTTTGTGACTTTCGGTATTCCGGGTTTTGTTTACGGCCGTGTCGTAGGCACCATGAAAAACGATAAAGATGTCATCGATGCCATGAGTAAAAGCATGAGCTCAATGGGGATGTACATTGTGCTGGTTTTCTTTGCAGCACAGTTCGTTGCTTTCTTTAAATGGACCAACCTAGGCACAATTTTAGCTATTAACGGCGCCGCTCTGTTACAAGCATTAAACCTTACTGGCCCAGAAGTATTTGTGCTCTTTATTTTAATGTGTGCTTTAGTAAACTTAAGCTTAGGTTCTTCATCTGCACAATGGGCTGTAACGGCACCAATCTTCGTACCAATGTTAATGCTCATCGGCTATGCACCAGAAACTATTCAAGCGGCGTACCGAATTGGTGACTCGGTAACTAACCTTATCACCCCAATGATGAGTTACTTTGGCTTGATACTGGCTGTTGCCACTAAGTATAAGAAAGACATGGGTATTGGTACATTGGTTGCGACCATGCTTCCATACAGCATGATCTTCTTTGTTGGTTGGGTTGCATTATTCTACTTATGGGTATTTGTTCTGGGCTTCCCAGTTGGCCCTGAATCACCGATTTACTATCAGCCTTAATCTTCTTAGAGAGGTAAAAAGCCAAGCATTAGCTTGGCTTTTTTGTACCTGAGATTGTTGAAAGCTAACTTTACGACTATTATTAAGACATTAATTTTTATTGTTATTTTATATGAAAAAGCTATTTAAGCTGTGGTTTCTATTGCACGCATTAAGTGTATTTAATTTATATGCCAATCCAACAAAGCAACTCGAAACCGCATTTGCAACGTCGTTGGTTTTAACGGATGGGGACAGTATTACCTTAGGTATGGGGGATTTTGATCCGCAAGCACTATTTGACCCGCAACATAGCAGTAAAGATGAAGACAGTATCGCACTTAGGAAGGAGCTTAAACTCTACAGTATTCCTTACACTTGGCAGCTTGATGAGCCAATTTATCAGCACCAACTAAGTGTAACCAGCAGAATAAGTTATTTAAATCAATCAGATTTTATCTCACTGTATGAGAATGTCGCTGACGACTATATTTCAGAAACAGTGTATAACGGGATGCTCGGTTTTAATGCCGAAAAAGCACTTGGCTCTAAATGGTCATATCAATTTGGTTTTAATACTCACTACTTACATTACAACAATGATTACGATTACAACTCCTCTGAATCCAGACGCGACTTGCAGCCTTTAGCTGAAAATCTTTACACCAACCTCAATAGTAATGCACTGGTGTTAAACCCAAATGCGACCATGATCTATCGCCTACCTAGGCATTGGGGCTATTACGAGTACAAGCTTAACTTCAATTACTACTATGGCTGGGCACTCTCTCACCCTGATGGGGTAAGTAATGCAGCACCTGAAACATGGCGCACACTTAATGGTATTAAAGCTAAATTTAACATGTTCAAAATAGGGCTTTTTGAGCAAGCTTTTTACATCAAAGGCCAGCGAATCGATTTAGGCGGCGATAGTCGCGTAGCTTTTGGGACCGATCACTTTTATGAATACGGTATTGGCTTTTTATGGGACAGTAGAAAGTGGACGTCATGGTTTGACAACTTTGGTATCGGCATCAACATTCACAACGGTAGTAGCCTCGATGGTGCAGCTATTGTCTTGTACTTTAACGAAATTTAAGTCCATTTTTTAAAGACAAAATTTTAAAACAGACTATATTCTTAGCATAATCAAAATTCATGGAAGATTTATATGAAACATCACCTCGCAATCGCTTGTTCATTACTTGCATTAACGGCTTGCGATAACCCCCCTGAACAAACAGCTAAAACGCTACCACTGCAAGTGAGTGCTGCAGATACCATTTATTATGGTGGCGATATTCTTACAATGGCTGGCGATGAACCAGAATATGCGCAGGCTATTGCTACCCAAGGTGACAAAATCATCTTTGTGGGTGATAAAACTAAAGCCCTTGAGCATAAGTTTGGCAAAACAAAGCTAATTGATTTGCAAGGAAAAACCTTAATGCCAGGCTTTGTTGATGGCCATAGCCATGTCTATGGTGTTGGTTTGCAAGCCATGGTAGCCAATGTATTACCTAGCCCAGATGGAGATGCCAATAGTGTTGAGCAAATCGTTAATATTCTTACCGCCGCACAAAATAACCCTGACTACACCACATTTATTGAAAAAACGGGTGCTATTTTAGGCTTTGGTTACGATGATGCTGAGCTTGATAGATACCCAACTAAAATGGACTTAGACCGCGTTAGCACCGAAAAGCCAGTGATCATCATTCATACTTCTGGGCACTTAAGTGTTGCAAACAGTAAAGCTTTAGCCATGGCCAGCATCGACGAAAACACAGACAATCCTGACGGTGGGCTAATTCGTCGTATGGCAAACTCACAAGAACCCAATGGGGTGCTCGAAGAAAACGCGCACTTTGGTTTACTGTTTAAGCTCATGCAGTCGTTTGATCCTGACTTACAAGATTTAATGCTGCATGAAGGGCAAAAACTCTACACAAAATACGGCTACACCACAGCACAAGAAGGCCGAGCAACTCAAGAAGCCTACGATTCGATGGTAAGAGCATCCAAAGCCGATAAGTTCGTCATTGATGTGGTTGCCTATGCCGATATGGCCACCAGCAGCAGTTTTATGGACTCACCCTATAACAGTAAAAACTACACAAATCATTTTCGTATTGGTGGTGTAAAACTTAACTTTGATGGCTCACCACAAGGGAAAACCGCTTGGTTATCTCACCCATACTTAAAAGCACCTGAAGGACAAGAGCAAGGCTATGCAGGCTACCCTACTTTTAATGATGAACAAGCTTATCAGTATATTGAAACTGCCTTTGCCAATGACTGGCAAGTGATGACTCATGCAAATGGTGATGCCGCTATTGAGCAATTTTTAAATGCCGTTGAAAATGCCAATAACAAGCTTGGTAAAAAAGACCGCCGCCCGGTACTTATTCATGGCCAAACTATTCGTCAAGATCAGGTAAACCGTCTTAAAGAATTAGGCATATTTCCATCGCTCTTCCCAATGCATACCTTTTATTGGGGCGACTGGCATGTAAATTCGGTGCTTGGTCACCCCCGTGCAGATTTTATTTCACCCACCCATGCGGTTCGCAAACAAGGATTAATGTTTAGCACCCATCATGATGCACCTGTAGCTCTGCCCAATGCACTGCGTGTATTAGATGCAACGGTTAACCGTACGACTCGAACAGACCAAGTATTAGGCCCAGATCAACGCGTTTCTGTGTATACTGCACTACAAGCAATGACGACATGGCCGGCTTATCAACACTTTGAAGAAAGCTTAAAAGGGCAATTAAAACAAGGGATGCAAGCAGATTTAATTATCCTTGATAACAATCCGTTGAAAATAAAGCCTGCAGAACTACATAATTTACAAGTGCTAGAAACCATTAGCCGCGGTGAAACCGTCTACAGCAAAAACTAAACACTTTTCAAGGAGTAACATGAATAAGTTTATACAATTAGCCTGTGCTGCGCTGCTGTCATTTTCAGCGTTAGCAGCACAAACAGCTGCTACAAAACTGGATATTTTAAATCTTAAGGCGCAGTCTGAGCATGTGCTAACTTCTGGGCAGCCAAGTCAAACTGATTTTGCGAAATTAAAACAACTTGGTGTTGAGAACATTATCAACCTTCGTGGTGATAACGAAACGAATTGGTCTGAGCAAGAGTTAGTCACTGAGCTTGGTATGAACTATTACCATATTCCTGTGCAATCTAAAGCTGATATTACCATTGAAAATGCTACGAAACTTCAGGCTTTGCTCAATGAGCACCAACAGCAAACCACCTTACTGCACTGTGCGAGCAGCAACCGTGTCGGCGCTCTTGTAGCGCTATACAATGCCATAACCTTGAAAAAGCCAGTTGATGAAGCTGTTGAGATTGGTAAGCAATGGGGCTTAAAAAGCCTTGAAGGCGTGGTAAGAAGTAAAGTAAACGAAGAAGTTGGTCAGCTATAAGCTGACCAACATGCTGCTTTATATTGCCTTTTTCTGACTTTCTTGTTGTTTCTTAGCTTCAACTTGCTGAAACATCGAATCAACGAGCTCAATGATTTTTTCGTTCGCATCAATAAACTTATCTAAACCACCACCCGTGCGATAGCTTGCCTGAGCAATTGTTTTAGTTTGGTCAACATTAGTGACCCAAATATTGGCATATGCCATATAAAGGGCTAAATCCCAACGCCAGTTAGCAACATAAAACGCAACAGCATCACAACCATCTGTGTTAGCAGTTGAGATGTCTGTTTGATACGTTTGATGTTTCATAACATAGTTGGCTGGTATCACACGCGTTTTCACGTTATGTTTTGCAAAGCCTGATTGTAGTGATGTTACAACACCTTCTTTTACCGCTTGATGCTCTGCAATACACACGGTTTTTGGTTTTTCCGCTTCAAAACGACTTACATCTTGTTTCGCTGCACAACCCGCAAGTACGGTTGCTGCAACTGCAACAGCTGATATTTTTGCAATATTCATTATGATTTTCCTTTTTTATAATTTTTAAAGCTGCCATGCATAGCTTAGCTTAGTGAAGAAGGTACGCTGATCTCGCTCAAGACTCTTCAACGAATCATCTTGATATCCTTTATCAGAATACCCTAAATAAAACAGTGTCTGTGAGTTAATTTTATACGAGTACACTAGCTGACTACCATAATCGCGGTTAGTTTGGCTTACATCAAATCGATAAGCTTCGTTGTTCCGATCTACATCTTCAAACTGTAAAACGAGTTTCAGCATTGAGCGCATATTAAATTTATAATAAACGCGTAGATCCGTTAAGTTTGCAGTATAAACACGTTCATTTTGTTGGTTATCTAAATAGCTGTAGCTGTGCTCTAATTGAACCTGCCAATGATCGTTTATGTCCCACGTCATCTCAGGCTCAATGCGAACCATAGTACCTAAAGCTGCATTACTGTAATCAATTTTACTGCCATATTGAGCATACAATAAAAAGCTAATGTCACGAATGGGTCTAAAACCGCCGTAGATATAACCTATGTTTTGATTAAAAAACTCGCCAGCATAAAACTCATTACGATGGATAAAGCCAATTTCTGTTTGCGACTGCATCTTACCTTTAAAGGTAAAAAAGCCATCGTATTCTTCTTCGAGTAGGTCGCCATTTTGCGCCCATGTTTTATCCCACTCAACATTGTAGCTGTACTCTGTGATTGCATCATCAGCATCGCGATACCATGTTTGCCCACCACCTAATTGTACTTGCTCGTAATCAACTTTAGCTTGGTAACCTAAGTCTGAGCGGTATTCTTTACCTATATTTTCGTAATTAGCATAAACTTCGTAATCACGCTTAGTTCTAGTAAATTCAATAGCATAAGCTTGATCTGATTGATTTTTATCAATGCCATAATAATCAACTAAAAATTCTGAGTTAGTGGTATCTGTGCTTGCTACTTGATACTGCAAACTATCTGATTGATTAAACCAGTAACTACCATCTAAAGATAACACCGTATTATGATAATCATCATTTTCACGGTGCGTACTCATCACACCAATTGTGCCTTTTTGGCCAATATCAAACTGATAACGCCCCGCAACTGCTTGCGTTTTATCTGCCAGATTAGCAAAGCCCGAACCTTGATTTGTCGGAAGTAAGACACTGGTATTCTGATCGTCAGCGTACATAAAGCCATAGCTGTGCGCGCCAGTTTTACCTGTTAATTTTAAACCCACATCAGGTTCAGCAATCATTCGCGTGTATAAAAGCTCTAGTTGGCTGGTATCAAAATAAGACGCACCATCTAAAAAGAATGGGCGCTTTTCAGCATAATAAATTGAGTAGGTGGTATTTACGTCAAGCTCAAGTGAATCAGCCTCGACCTGCGAAAAGTCAGGGTTAATGGTGGCATTAATAACCGCATCTTGCGTCACCCCCCAACGTAAGTCCAAGCCCGCTTCAGTATCAATATCACCATTTTGCCAATCACCCGGCACTTTATCTTTGGTATCATGGCGAAGCGCAGTTAAAGTGGGCGTAAGCTGAATGTTTTGGCTTTCTGTCATGTTGGCAAAGCCTGTGAGTTTATCAAACTGGCAAAAGCTACATTTCACATCTCGGTCAAAACCAACATTCGACATTTGATAATACACATCACGCGGATAATTTCGCCAAACTGCAAAACTCCACGTCAACTCTGTTTGATCTTTTGGAAAGCGAAGTGCAGTGAATGGAATACGCATTTCAACCACATAACCGTCGTCGGTAATTTGCCCTGCACTATCCCAAATGGCATCCCATGATGGATCTTCCACCCAATCATCAATATCCGTCATGCGCATATCGCCTTGCGCACCCAGTGGGTTTACATAAAACTCATAGCCGGTTCGTTCATCATTGAAGGTATCAATCATCAAGGCAACATTGTCGTCTTGCCAAAGCGTATCACGATCTCGAAGGGCGGCACGAATTTGAGAAGGGTCATTATCTTTTGCAATAAAACCAACATACAAGTATTTACCATCTTCATACATGTAGGCATCGGTTTGTACGAGCGGCGTGCCTTTTTCGGTTGGCTCATTCTGATATTTTAATGGTACTTTTGTGGCGTATTGCCAATGCGACTCATCCATCACACCATCAACGCTAATAGACTCTTTAATATGGGCAAGGGAGAACTCTGCTTTATCAAATGCATTGGCAGAAAAAGGCATACAGGCAACACTAAGTAAAAAAGTAGGGGCGACTATTTTATTTATTATTCTTTTTAAGTACTGCATAAACATCCATTTAGACACTGACGCGCTAGAAACGCTACTTGACTGATTTCAAAGCGATTGTAATTCAGTAAGGTACATTTGTTAATCTAATTTTCAGTTTTGTGTCATAAAATTTAACAAAATACTCCATTTGTACTAATAAAAGAGCCAAAAAAGCCCCATTGCCAAACAGCAATGGGGCTTTTCATACGTTTGTTATCGAAACCTATTACTTTTTAAGGCTTAATTTATTGCCTTTCAAAGATTTGCGAACATTTGCGATTCGTGAACGGTTCTTTGCACGCGCTTCACCCGTTGCCTGACCCGAAGCCTTATTTGTACGGCTACGACGTAAGTGCGACGGCTTCTTACCAATTTTATCAATCAGTACTTCACGGCTGCTTACTTCGTAACCTGGTAAAACAACACGCTTGATGCGCTGTCCGATTAGCTTTTCGATATCGAATAAAGTGTTTTCTTCTTCACGGCTGACAAACGAAATTGCTTGACCCGGCTTACCAGCACGACCTGTACGGCCGATACGATGCACGTAGTCTTCTGCAAGCCAAGGTAGATCGATGTTGATCACACGTGGCAACCCTTCAATATCAATACCACGAGCAGCTACTTCAGTTGCGACCAGCACGCGAACTTTACCTTCTTTAAACTCGCGTAAAGCGCGGCGGCGGTTACCTTGGGTTTTATCACCATGACAAACAACAGCAGGAATACCATCAAGGTTAAGCTCTTTTACAAGCTCATCGGCAGTTTCTTTCATGTTTACGAAAACAAGTACCTGCTGCCAGTTTTTCTTACCTATCAATTCAGATAAAAGCTCTTGCTTACGGCGCTCTTCAACTGGATAAACAACGTGTTGCACTGTTTCTGCGGTACTGTTGGTTTGATCTACACGAATAATTTCAGGCTGCTTTAGTACTTTACTCGCAAATTGTTTAATTGCCGCCGGGAAAGTGGCAGAGAACAATAAGATTTGACGCGCTTCATCACAGCCATTAATAACGGTTTGCATATCGCTGATAAAGCCCATGTCTAGCATACGGTCAGCTTCATCAAGCACTAAATGCTTAACATTGGCTAAGCTGATGTTACCTAAACGAAGATGATCAAGTAAGCGCCCTGGCGTTGCAACTACGATATCGACACCTGCTTTCAAATCGTTAGCTTGACCCGCTAGATTAATACCACCAAACAAACACACTGTTTTGAGTTCGGTGTATTTTGCAAACGCTTTAAAATTATTGGCGATTTGCTCAGCTAACTCGCGGGTAGGTGCAAGCACTAATGCACTTGGTGCATTATTTTCACTAACCGCTGATTCTGATAATTTTTGGATAAGTGGTAAAGCAAATGCAGCGGTTTTACCCGTGCCTGTTTGCGCACTAACAAGTACGTCTTTGCCTTTTCTTACCGCAGGAATTGCACTACGTTGAACGGGAGTAAGCGTTTCGAAATTAAGCTCTTCTAATGCCTGTAAAAGCTCAGAAGAAAAACTAAATGATTTAAAATTCATGCTGTATAACCTGCGGCCATCATATCAAGGGTCGCAAATTATACAGAAAAAAAATGACTTTAGTTAGTTATAACTTAACTAAAGTGCCTTTTAATGCCACGCCAGCAACAAATGTGCCCGCACCACATTGATATTCGGTTTGGCTAACGAACTCACGTTTTTTGTAGTACGATTGAATATTTACAACTGCATTCATGCCTTCACGAACAGCACGCTCTTGTAATGCTTTTAAAGCACTCAGCATTACCCACTCACACGCTTCTCGGTCAGTTTTATTAAATGCGTTGGTTTTCTTATTGGTGATCACTTCACCATAATTGGTTTTAATGCTGTTATGACTTTGATCAGCAAAATACAGCGGAACATCTAACAGCGCTTGTTTCGCTTTGGTAGTTTCAAGTAATGCTTGTACAGGTAGCGTTTGTAAATCATCACGTGCAAAACTGTTTGTTGAAAACAAACAAGCTGCTAAAACACAGGCAAGGGTCAATAACTTCATTTAAAAATTCCTTCTATAAAATTTCCATGCAACACCAAAACCAACCGAAACATTATAATCTTGCTTAACGAGTGGGCTTGCATCTTGTTGACTGTTAGCAAGGTGATGATATTTAACAAAACCACCTAACCAATACTTTGGTGTGTCAAAATGTACCCCAATTGATACATCAGCGCCAGAAAAACCTGAACGACTTGAGTATGCTTGGCGAGTTTCATTGCTATGTAAGTCACTCACTCCATAGTAGTAATCAAGGTATTTGTCGCTAGCAAAGTTGATATTGCCACGAAACGCTAATGAAAATTGTGAATCCGCCTGTTCGATGATCGGCACTCGATAATACACACTTGGCCCATAACGCCAGCCAATATCATCAATACCTGAGAAATCTGTCGCAATGGCTTTGCGTGCAAACAGGCTTAAATACAAATGCTGTTTAGCGTTTGGTTCACCTATTAGGTAGTAATTAAGTGAAGGCCCTAATTCAAATACCCAATCTAGATCATCCATACCTTCTCGGGCTTTGTTGTCTTCACTGTCAACTGCAAGACCTACGTTGGCAGATAAATCTAAATGGAGATTTTCTTGTTGCCACAAAAAGCCAGTGAAGTTATTACGGTCGATGGCCATTTTATCACTTTGATAACGAAAATAAGGCACAGGCAATAGGTATTGCTCACTTTCATCTGAACCTAAATAATGCGGGATATCTGCATAAAAAAGGCCTGCACCGAACTCCATTTTTGCAGTGCCCTTTTCTACACTGTCTTCTGCAGCATAAGCATTAAAAGTTAGAATAAATAAAATACTTATGATGCAGCGCTTGATCATGCTTGCCACTTTTTAAAAATTAACGAGGTATTGATGCCACCAAACGCAAAGTTATTACTCATAATGTAATCTGTTTGCATTTCACGGCCATTGCCCTTGATATAGTCTAAATCAGCACACTCAGGATCGACATCCGTTAAATTGATAGTAGGTGCAAACCAACCATCATTCATCATATTGATACTTGCCCATGCCTCAATGGCGCCACACGCTCCTAAGGTATGACCTAAATAACTCTTTAATGAGCTAATAGGTTTCTTGCCAAGGGCATTGAAAGTCGCCAGAGACTCCGCAATATCACCCCGATCTGTTGACGTACCATGAGCATTCACATAGCCAATTTGGTCAGCAGTAAGCTGTGCATCATTAAGGGCCATTTCGATAGCCACTTGCATAGTTTCTGCGGTAGGTTGCGTCACATGTTGACCATCTGAGTTACAACCAAAACCGACGAGCTCCGCATAAATGGTCGCTCCACGGGCTAGGGCATGCTCATACTCTTCTAAAATGAGTGTGCCCGCACCTTCACCAATAACCAGACCATCGCGATTTTGATCAAATGGTCGTGGCGAGCTTTTCGCAGCATCATTTTTTGTGCTGGTCGCGTATAAGGTGTCAAATACCGCAGCTTCTGTGATGCATAACTCTTCTGCGCCACCAGCCACCATGGCTTTTTGGCGACCATACTTAATCGCTTCATAAGCATAACCAATACCTTGCGAGCCTGATGTGCACGCAGAGCTGGTAGTGATCACCCGACCTTTTAAGCCAAAAAAGACACCCACATTCACAGGCGCTGTATGCGCCATCATCTGGATGTAACTGGTGGCCGTTACGCCTGTCATTTCGCCTGTTTCCATCATTTTTGCAAAAGCCAATAATGGTGGCGTTGACCCCGTAGATGAGCCAAAAGCAATGCCTGTAGAGCCGTCGGTTAGACTTGAGTGCTCTAATAGCCCGGCTTCTTCTAAAGCAAGCTCTGTAGTACGGGTCGACATCATAGCAACACGTCCCATTGAGCGAACTTGTTTACGCTTATAGTGGCTTGGTTTAGTAAAATGAGTAACAGGTGCTGCTAGTCGAGTGTTTAATTCTGGCGCCACATCCCAGTCAGTCATGTACTGAACGGCATTTTCACCTTTTTGCAAAGCGGTTTTAAATTCACCCCAGGTATCACCTAATGCAGTAATGGCAGACATGCCTGTAACAACAACGCGCTTCATTACACCATACCGCCATTCACAGAAATAACTTGGCGGGTGATATACGCGGCGTCATCGGAACACAAAAACGACACAGTACCCGCGACTTCACTAACTGACCCCATACGTTTTAATGGGATCATTTTTAGCATTTCATCAACCGGTAAATCGTCTGTCATTTCAGTTTCGATTAAGCCAGGTGCCACGCAGTTAACGGTGATCTTACGTTTTGCAAGCTCAAGCGAAAGCGCTTTGGTCGCACCAATAATGCCCGCTTTAGCGGCACTGTAGTTAACTTGCCCGCGATTACCGGCAATCCCTGACACTGACGCCATAGTGACAATACGGCCACCTTTACGACCTTGCACCATTGGCATCACCGTTGGATGAACCACATTATAAAAACCGTCAAGGCCAGTACGGATCACTTTATCCCAATCATCACCTTGCATCGCTGGGAACGCCATATCATTCGTGATACCTGCATTACAGATCACCCCATAATACGCACCGTGCTCGGCAATATCAGCTTCAATTTGTTGTTTTGCAAGCTCTCTATCGCAAACATCAAATTGCAATAAGCTAGCATGACGACCAAGCGCACTGATTTCTTCACAGGTTTGCTCTGCTTCAGCCACACCACTGCGACAATGAACAGCAATATCAAAGCCATCGTTAGCTAATCTAAGTGCGATTGCTTTGCCAATACCACGGCTTGAGCCGGTGACTAAAATACGTTTTGTCATTGATTTTCTCTTATAAACTGCATTGGGTCTTGTGGTTGAAACACATTAATTTTTGCTTCTGCTAAGCATGTTTCATCGCTATGTATTTGACACTCAAATACGCTTAACCCTGATTCTTCTTGATATAATTTTGTCACCGAGACTTTAAGCGTTTGCTCGTTTTTAAATACCGGTGCATAGGTTTTATATTTGCGTGTACCAATTAAAAAACCAATTTGTACTTCATTTCCTTTGTCTTTTGCTAGCGCACCAGCATACGCTGCGATAGTTTGCGCCATATATTCACAGCCAATATAACTGGCAACGCCATTTAAGCTCTCGTCATAAAACGGGCTGTGTGAACTAATATCCACTTCACAGCAACCTGACTCTTCGCTGAAATTGGATAGGCGATTGAGCAATATCATTGGTTCGCTATGAGGGACTACTTGCTCAATTTTATAGTGATTCATTTAGATGTCCTAGTACTACACTGACATTATTGCCACCAAAGGCAAACGAATTTGATAAACAAGTGTTAATTTCTGCCGTTTCTGGTTGTGTTATTAAACCAATTTCAGCCAATGATTCGTCTTTTATAACCTGATTGCATACTAATTGATTAAATTCTGGGTAAGCCAAATAGAGCCAACATAATCCAGCTTCTAAGGCACCTGCAGCGCCTAAGGTGTGGCCGGTCAAATGCTTAGAAGAGCTCACTTTAGTATCTTTGCCAAATACCTCACTGATTGCCAGAGATTCCATCGCATCATTTTGCGGTGTGGCTGTTCCATGGGCATTAATGTAGTCGATATCTGAAGGCGTTAAATTCGCGTCTTGCAATGCCATTGTCATAGCTGCGATTGCGCCAGAACCATCTGCAATCGGGGCTGAAATATGGTGGGCGTCGGAGCTTTCTCCACCACCTAAAAAAGCAATACTTTGTTTTGTGTGCTGCTCTTTACTCATAACAAATAACGCTGCGGCTTCACCAATATTGATGCCTGCTCTGTCGCTGCTAAACGGCTTACAAATTTCATCGCTAATAGATGATAATGAATCAAAGCCATTGATAGTGAGTTGGCACAAGCTATCTACCCCACCACAAATTACCACATCGGCTAAATCGGCACTGAGTAAGGCGCGCGCACTAATAAGCGCCTTGGCACTTGAACTACACGCAGTTGAAATACTGTAACTTGGCCCCTTCGCAGCGAGTTTTTTGGCAATATAATTGGCGGGTGCGACGAGCGCTTGGTCGTAATAATCAAATTCCTCTGGCCACTTTCCCTCAGCTGCATGGGCAATTCGGCCTCTTTCACCTTCTTGAATTGCAGCAGTACTGGTACCAATCACCACAGCAATACGGCTGCTCGGAATGTCTATGTTTGCTAATGTGTCAGCAAGTTGCGCCAGCGCTAAATCGATTAGCTGATAAAATCGCATTGATGCTGTTAATGGCAGTTCATTAACCAAACCCACAAAGGTTGGGCGCTGCTCAAATGCAAGCGACGTCACCTCTGTGAGTGTTTGTTTAGGTTGTAAGCTGATACTTTGCATTGTTTGTTGATGACCAACCCCCAATGCACTAACAATACCTAAGTCGTTAAGCCAAAATGGCATAATCAATTAACCCTTTGAAATTTAATTTTGTAATCCCGCTGAAAGTTTACAAGTTCTGTTGCACCGTCTAAATAGCGAATTTCACTAATTAACTGTTCACCTTGATATAAACGCCGTGTCGAGCCTTGTTCAACCAAGTTCAAACCATAAAGTTGCGAGTTCAGCACAGTAACCGGCCAGTGTACTAGCATGATATCAGCAAGAATATAGCGAGGATCAACCGCGTTGATAGGGAGCATTTTTTCGCTTTTAATCGGCCCTAGTGGCGCTTTTTCTAACTGAAAGATTGGCATACCTTGAGCCGTCATAACAGCCAAGTTAATACCCGTTTCACTGTTTAAACTCAGCTGCGCTAGTAATGTATGCTGCTCATCGCCATGGTGTACTTCAAGTACTTGCTGCCAATTATCGGCAACTAATGACGGCGGTGGGTCAAGCAAATAAATCCCTGCATTTGGCGCTAAATCAACGCCCGTTTTTACTGCAAATTCACTGGCACAACTTGCCACTAATATGCTCAAAGATAAGAGCAAAGAGCGTGTTAGTCGCGACATAATTCAACCAGTGTATTTAAGCGTTTGTTGCTTTGTTTTACAAATGGGTTTTGTAAATCCCATGCATAACCAGCAAGAATAGCACTGATCATCTCGCGCACTTGTTGGTTTTTCTCACTGTAAAAAATCACGTCCTGAAATGAGCCATCATACCAAGCACTGACGTAGGTTCTAAAGCAATTAACCCCTTGTTGCAAAGGCTCACTGTAATCGTTTTTGAAATCAACTTGCTCACCACGTAAGTAGCTATCAACTAAAGGAGCGACCAATGAGGCTGATTTTAATGCAATCGTCACCCCAGATGAAAATACCGGATCTAAAAACTCACCAGCATTACCAAGTAGTGCAAAATGCTCACCATACAAGCTCGACACATTAGCCGAATAGCCTTTGATAGCACGCGCTTCACCAATAGCTTCTCGATTGGCTAATAACTCACTTAAATAGCTATCTTGTTCAATAAATTCATTTAAACCAGCGAGTGGTTGTTTATCCTCAAGCTGCTCTGGTTTACCAACAACACCAATGCTTGCCGTACCATCACTAAATGGGATCAGCCAATACCAAATATCTTTATGCTCTGGATGAACATTAATTAAGATTTTTTCGCGGTCAAACTGGGGATCGCTAATATTATCTTTAAAATGGCTGAAAAAAGCCCAACGTACAGGGAAATTTGATGCTGACTCTAAATCAAGTAAGCGAGGTAATACCCTGCCAAAACCACTGGCATCAAGTACAAAACGCCCTTTAATTTGATAGCCTTGCTGGTTTTCATCCGTAACATCAAGTAAAGCGCCATCCTCACAATCGGTGAACGCTAACACGCTATGTTGGTAACGTATTTCAGCCCCTTGCTGCATGGCACCATCGGCTAAGCATTTATCAAAGTCAGCGCGTTTTACCTGAAAAGTCGTGCCAGGGCCTTCGCTAAATTTCTCGGTAAAATCGATTGTGGTGTGGTCGCCACGACGCTGAAACGCCGCACCATTTTTAAACTGAAAACCAAGTGATTGTGCCTGTGCTTGCACCGCTTGCTCAAGGCCTGCTTCTGCTAAAAAGCTCATGCACTGGGGTAATAAGCTTTCACCAATCGAAAAACGAGGAAAGGTTTGCTGCTCTAACACCACTACATGCCAACCTTTTTTCATCAGTAAACTGGCAGCCACGGCACCTGAAGGGCCCGCACCAATAATAACAACATCAGCCTGTTGAACTTGATTATTCACCTATTATTTTTCCTTATTTTTAGGTAATGCAATACTGAGCGGCGCCAGGATATAGATACAAACTAGCCCCACTAATACCGTTAATCCGAAACTGAAAATGGCCGGTGTTTTCGAAACGGCCAACATGCCAAATACCCACATCGATGATGCCGCTGACAAACTAATTGCGAGTACATTGCTCGGGCTTAAATTATTGACTTGATAAAACACCAAGTAATCGATTGCCAACGCTAATATCAATAAACAGCCTAACAAATTAAAAATCGATAACTGAGATTGCAGCGCACTGCATAGTAGCAGTACAGCTGCGGTAGTTAGTACAAGTACTAACGTTTGTTTACACGCCGTTTTAAAACCAAATTTAACGCTAAAGAGTAGTAACGCAAAGGTCATCGCAATGGCCAGTGTCACCAGTAACGAATTTGAGTAATGACTTAAACCTTCGCTTATCATCGCGACTTTATCGTAAACAATTAAATCTGGGTCAGCGTTGGCTAAATCCATCAGCTCGGATTTATTTACACCGGTTACCATAAACCAGCTTGCGGTTAGTGTATTGTTTGAGATCACTTGGTTAGCGATTAACGGCGCTAACGGTGAATTAAGTGCCGCGTTTAGATCAAGCATTGATGTTGAGAGCTCAACAGGCATCCCTGTCATTTGGCTAACTACACTCATAGCTTGCTGGGCTGAATGCAACTGCTCATAGTTTTGCTGTTGCAATTGTTTACTAGGCACTAAGTCACTAAGCATCACTGCAGTGCCATTAAGGCCGAGTATAGTTGCTTTTACTGCTTCTTGTTGTACTAATAACTGCTGCGCATTATCGGCAAATAAAATCATGATTTGGCCATTATCTTTACCTAATAAAGACATATGCAAAGCTTCGTTTTGCATTAAGTCAGCAGGACTTGCATTTAACAGCTTTACATCATCATTTATCACAGGGGGTTTTAGTAAAGCAAAAGCACTCAGAAACACTAGCATCAGCATACTGAGTGCGACGCGATAATGCGTTAAGCGTTTTAAATAACCACTTAACATGCTTGCTAACTGATGCGCAGCAGTGTTAATGGTTAAACCAGCTTGCCAATAAGGCAATAAAATACGTGTGCAGAGCCAAGCTGTAACTAGCCCTGCAACAACAAACACGCCCACTTGACTGAGTAACTGCACCGGTGAGAAAAACAAACTCGCGTAACCGAGTGTGGTGGTTAGTAACGACAACAACAGTGCCAGTTTGAGCCCTTGGCTAAAACCTTGTGACTGCTCGGTTAAATCAAGCATGCCATGAAATGCATAATCAATGGCAATACCAATCAGCGTCACGGCAAACACCATGGTTAATACATGGACTTGACTAAAAATACTGATCAGCGCAATGGTGCCGCCAATAGCGGCGCTTATCACGGTTACAGAGGCCAGCCACAATGCATTTATCGAGCGAAACACCCATACCACCATCACAATAAGTGCCAGCAAGCTCACCGAACCAAACAAGGTCATTTCAAATTTGGCTTGCTGCGCATTTGCTGCGGTATGAAATAAAGCACCAGCATAGCGAATTTGTGTATCGGGATAGCGGCTTTCAAGCTCAGCGATATAGGCAACTATCTCATTGCTTAAAGCTATTGATTGATTTATTGAAAAGGCATTGTCAGCACTTTGCACGAATAACATTAAATACTCATCACCTTGATAGCTAATGTTAATTCGGCCATCTTGCAGCTCAAATTGCTGCATGTGTGCCATAGCCTCAGATAAGAACCCCGCTGTGGCAAGCGTAGGGTCTTGGTTGATAGTACTTGAAACAAAAGGATCTGCGACTTTACTCAACTGACTAAAGTAATACTGTTGAAAGCGATTAGCATCGCCAATCGCTTGCTTATATTCCTCGGAAACTAAATGCCCTGCGTACTGACCGTAAAATGCTGCCAACTGGGATATTTCTGGTAACTTAAAACGAGGCTCAATATGTTTGCTAGAAAGCCACTGATGTAAATCATCATAAGCCTTTACTGCATTTTCACCACGAAAAGAAAAGCTCAACTGCTGTTTATTAGCCGCAAAAAAGTGTTCTTCGACTTGCTGTAAACGCGGTTCTGACTTTGGCAACAAAGCCAAAATATCATTATTCAACGTAGGCTGTTTTAGAATAAAAACAACCACTAAGGCGCTAACTAATAGGCTCAGCCAAGCGAGCGTTAGGCCCCATGCTTTCACTGTTTTTGCTCATTGTGAGGATACGCAAAGCGTAATACCGTAAAGTTACCATTTGCTTCTTGCAGACGCACACGGCTCACTTGCTCTGCTGCTACACATAATTCGAACTGACTAAATAGCTGTTTTAGCAAGTCATCTTTAGGCAATAAAGTCTGACAACCGGATTCTGCATGATCTGTCATCGAAAATTGCTCAGCAAGTGCCACTTCATCATGCTTTAAAATCGCTTGCAGTAAATTAACGTAAGGCTCAGCGCCTTTTTGTAGCTGCGGCTCATCTTGATCGTTAAGGGTATATACTTGCCCTTGCTTGATTAATAGCGTGCTTTTAACCGGAGATTCAACCTGCCAAGTGAGGCCATCTTCAGTAAGTTCAAACGAACCTGTTGAAATAAAAGGTTTACTAAATCCTTTAAAATGCTTCTCTTGGCTAAATGTGCCTTGCTCTGTCACCGCGCTTGATGCAATCACAGGGAAAAGAACTAGCACACTCAGTAACAACACGCTTAATCGCATTAAATCACCTTTTGAAGTTTTTCATGTAGCACAGGCGGCGAAACAAACTGCATTTCTTTTTTCTCTATATCAACCGCAACTTGGATAGTCGTTGCTTTGGTTAACTTTTTACCTGTAGCGCAATCAGTGATTACGTAATCGATACGTAATCGTGTTTCATATTCTTTTAAATACGCATCAACGCGGATTTTTTGTGTGAACAAAGCTGAGCCGACGTACTTAATATGCATGTCAATAATCGGCCATGCATAGCCAGACTCTTGCATTTGCACATAATCATAATCAAACAAACGCAGTAATTCACAGCGCGCGACTTCTAAATAGCGCGGGTAATTACCATGCCATACCACATTCATTGGATCGCAATCATGAAAAGGAATTTCAATCTCAACATGAGTGCTCAGCAACGAGCCTCTACTATGCATATAAACTCCAACGTTTTGTTTGAATAGCCTCAACCGTAAAGCGAAGAACCGCCTCTAGAGGACGGTCTTCATCAAGCAGCGGGAAAAACTCGCTAATGTCTTGATACATACTTTGTACATCACTAGTTAAACTAGCAAATTCAAGCTCACCGCTATTAATACGTAAACGCAAACCTTGAATACTCGCAAGCAGCGTACTTGCAACCACTTGCTCAGTTAGCTGCAATATACGCAAACAGTCTCGTGCAGCGATGGTTCCCATGCTAACTTTATCTTGGTTGTGACACTCGGTTGAACGAGAAAACACACTTGCTGGCATGGTCAGTTTTAAGGCTTCAGCCGTGTATGCACTGGCGCCAATTTGGACCGCTTTAAAACCATGGTTAATGTAACGACGTTCATCATTACTCGCCGATAAATTAGAAGGCAAACCATTGTTATAGCGCGTATCAACTAAGGATGCGATTTGTCTGTCTGCTAAGTCAGCTAAATTAGCAACAGCAGTTTTCATGCTATCCATTACCATTGCAATATGACCGCCATAGAAGTGACCACCATGCAGTACGTGCTCACCTTCACCATCGATGATTGGATTATCATTTGCCGAATTTAGTTCATTTTCAATCATTTGCCTAAACCACGGCAAACTATCTTGCAGCACACCAATCACATGTGGAGCACAGCGAATTGAATACCTATCTTGTAAGCGGTCAGCATTACGCGGGTGTTCTACATGGTTTAAGTCTCCACGGATCCATGCAGCTACTTGCTGCTGCCCTGGATGTGGTTTCACTGAAAACAAAATATCATCAAAGTGATGACTGTTACCTTTTAATGCAAGGCTTGCAAGGGCTGTTATACGGCTGGTCAATTTAACTAGATAATCAGCTCTATCATAAGCAAGACATGCCAAAGCTGTCATCACGGCAGTGCCATTCATGACTGCCAGCCCTTCTTTCGGGCGCAGCTTTAATGGCTGTAAGCCAAGTTCTTGCATCACCTCTAGACTGTTTTTAATTTCGCCTTTGTAATACACATCACGCTCGCCAACCATAGCACCAGCTACATACGAAAGTGGCGTTAAATCACCACTGGCTCCTACAGACCCTTCTTGTGGGATCACCGGTACGATATTGTGATTTAAAAAGTCACGTAATAAATTCAACATCTCCCAGCTAACGCCAGAATAACCTTGTGAAAGCGAAGTTAAACGAGTCGCTAAAATAGCGCGCCCTTGGGCTTGATTAAACACATCGCCAAGGCCACAACCATGAAAACGAGTAAGATGCAGTGGTAACTCATTGACTAAATCAAGTGGCACTTTTACGGTTACTGAGTCGCCATAACCTGTGGTAACACCATATATCACGCCATCGTCTTCAAGCAACTTATCTAAAAAGGCCACGGCGCTGTCTATTTTATTAGCAAATTGACGGTCTGATGTTAACGCAACAGCACCTTGCTCTAATGCAATATGAACAATATCTTCGATTGATAAACGCTGTTGGCCAAAAACGGTAGTCGAGTGCTCTGACACCTTAGTTCTCCTTGTTTTGACTACGAGACACTTGCTCGTCATTTTGCCAAAAATCATAAAAATTAAACCATTGATACGGATAGGCCGCAGCATAAAAACTGAGCCTTTGCGCATAATCGCTAACAATTTGTTGTAATGTTTGTTGCCTCGCTTTACGCGGTAAAACGAGTTTGTCGGCGTATTTTTCAAAAATCACGCGGTAAAATGTTTCGCCATTGGGCTTTTTATCTTTTAAACAAAACAGATGAAACACCGGGCAATCTAACAGCGCAGCTAAAATAAATGGCCCTTGTGAAAAAGGGGCTGGCTTACCTAAAAAGTCAGCTTCAATAACTCTTCCTGCGGTTGTGGTACTGGTTCTATCACCGACAATCACCACAATTTCACCCTGCTCGACTTTTTCTTTGAGCATAATTGCCATATCAGGGCCAAGATCGGTTACTTGAATGAGGTTTACTGCAACATCCGGATTAATACTTTTCAGTAATTTATTAAATTCAACAGCATGATGCGTAAACACCAACACATTAATCGTTTTACTGTTTCGGTGTTGGCTAAGAGCTCTACATACCTCTAAGTTACCAAGGTGTGAGCCGATAAAAATAGCCCCTTGCTGTTGCTCATCAAGTTGTTTAAACAGCGCTTCGTTGGTGTAAAGAATATTATGTTGCTGAATTCGTCCAAGCCAGGCATCAATTTTGTCAAAGGCGCTGTCAGCAAAGCAGCGAAAATGACGAAAGCTATCTCGCCAAGTAACCGCTTTGCTATTGCCATTCACTTTACGCGCTTGGGTTAAGAATGCATGTGACGCTTGGCGGGCAGTTTTGCCTGTTAAAAACAAATAAAACACCACCGGAAACAACACCAACCACAGGCCTTTTCGACCAAATACGCGATAACATACGAGCAATATTTGCATGCCTAAGCGATTGCCACGTTCTTGCATTTTTGACCAGTGCTTTACAGCCATTAGCCTGCCACCTTACGCCAAAGTAGCTTAGGTGAGCGTAGCAACATGCCAAAGAATAAACGCGTATGCAGCCAAGAAATTCCCACGTTATCGTGTAAGGCTCGAAAATGAGATACGCCATTTTCAGGGTAAATGACCTGGGTTGGCAAAAACGTGACTTTAACACCTTGCCAATAAAGCCTGACTAAAATTTCAATATCAAAGTCCATGCGCTTGCCAAGCGTTTGCTTAGCCATTAATTGTTCAACGGCTGCTAAGGGGTAAACCCGAAAACCACACATTGAATCAACAATATCAAAGCTGAGCGTTTCTACCCAAACCCAAAAATGGGTGATGTAACGACTTAAATAACGGTGCTTAGGCACGGAGCTGTCATAAATTGGGCAACCACTGATCACCTTGTTAGGTGATGCATTACTCAGTTCAATCAACTTACTAATATCTGCTAACGAATGCTGGCCATCAGCATCAACCTGAATGGCATGGCTAAACCCTTGCTGATAGGCAGCCATCAAGCCAGTTTGAACTGCCCCACCCTTACCTTGATTTTGAGCATGGCTTATCAAGGTTAAAAAATCGTACTTAGCGTTAAGCTTTGCAAATACTTGTTTGGCATCAGCGTCACTGCCATCATCAACCATGATTATCGGCAGCTGTAGCTCTTTTAGCTCATCGAGTACTGCAGCGATAGCATGGGTGTGATTGTAATTAGGAATAACAATACAAAACTGGTTCATGGCTTAATCACAAAATACAATTCGACCAGACGCATGCTGGCCTTTTTCTGATTGATAGCTAAACAAACATTTGCCTTTTGCATTGCGCTCAAGGGTTAGGTTTACCGTCATATCAGGGGTTGTTACTACCTGAAACTTTAACACTTCTAAATCTTGTACTAGTTTGCCAAAACCCAAATATTGCTGAGCATATTTTACAGCCCAATCCAGCTGTACTACGCCTGCTAAAATTGGTGCATTAGGAAAGTGGCCGCGAAAATAATCTAAATCAGCCGCAATGGTTAACGCTAAACTCACGCTAGTTTCTGTTTGTGATAAAACGGCCACCTCTGGGGTCACGTTATTCAGGCTTGGCAAAATACTGCTCCAATGTTTTTAAACTTAATTTAGCTTGGCTGTTAAAAGGAAGTGCATCGATGTAGCGCCATTTACGTGGTAAGCAAATACGTTCAAAGCGGTTTGAGAGGTGTGCTTGTAAAGCGCGGTTAATTGCCAATTTACCCTGTTGTTCAAGCTCTTTATTTGCCTCATCACTGAGTACAACCACCGCACCAATTTGCACGCGCTTAGCTGGAATAACCACCACTTTTGCTTCTTTTACCCAGTCATGGCTTTGCAGATAATTCTCAAGCTCATCAAGGTTTAAACGTTTTTCTTCAATTTTTATCGTTCTGTCTATACGGCCCAACAGTTTAAATTGACCATTTTTATGAATAAGCGCTCTATCATCTAACGGGAAACTCGATTGCTCTAAAATCGCAGAATCTAGCATCAAGCGCCCTTCATGATTCAACGATAAATAATTACCATTAAACGGCTGCCATGGTACATCAACCGCCGCCTGTGTAACTTGTCGATAAGCAATACCGCCGGTTTCGGTACTACCAAATACTTGGGTAGCTGGGCGAGCTAACTGGTTAAATAAAGTTTCGGCATGTTCATTGTTGAGTGGTCCGCCAGAGGAAAATAACCACTTAATTTTGTCGCGTTCAGGAATTAACACATTATCAGCACATAAACGACCAAGTTGCGCAGGGCTTGAAACGAGCGCTGCATAACGAATATTTTTTAGTCTTTGCGCAATATGTTCAGGATACTGAATTTGTTCACTATCAATTATATGGCCTTTCGCCAACGGCCAAAGTAAACGAAATAATAAGCCGTAAATATGCTGATGCGAAACAGTTGCTAAAAACGTAAATTGGCTGGGTAAGTCAAATGACATTGAAAGTACTGCAAGCTCTCGATTTAATACCCGCCACGGTTTCACAATCGGTTTAGATTGTCCTGATGAGCCTGAAGTATAAAATATAACCGCTGTGTTTGTTGGCCATTGTAAACGGTTAGTTTGCAAAGGCGTGTGACCAAGACTTTGCTCAAGGTTAGTAAAAAGCACATCATCATTGATATTGGTCGCATCGCCGGCAAAAAAAGCAGACTGAGCAAGCAATAAGCTTAATGTTTCATGCTGACCATTAGGTGGCAGAATGACATTATGACCACTACACGCTAAGGCAAATAAGCGCACTGCAAATTGGTAAGTATCAGGATGGAATAACACCACATGGCTGCCAGCTTTAAGCGCTGTAAGCTTACTTTGATAAGCCGCAATATCAGCAAAAAACTGTGTTTGTGTTATTGGCTGCCCTGCAACAACAAATGCAGCGTCTGGGTGAAATTTCAGGTTACTCGCTACCATTACTTTTAACCTTTTGTCTTACAAGCCATTCCACAAGGCCTAAGAGAGCTATCAAAATATAGGCTATTAATCCGTTGTACAGAGTCCATGTCTGTAACGAAGTAAATAGGCTAGTGTATAACGCAATACTGCCATTAATAATAAAAAACGCGCACCATACTTTAGTAACTTGGCGCGTGTAATTAACCCCTTTTTCATCAAGATCAGGCTCTTTAATTCGAGCAAAACTTTCAATGACTGTTGGGCCACTTTTCAACGAATAAGCAAAGGTTATGGCCATTACTGTATTTATAATGACTGGGTAAAGCTTTAAGCCCAGATCACTGTTAAAAAACTGCGTCGTTGCTAAAGCGATAATAGCCAAAATAGAGGCTGGCTTTATCCATGGCATAGATGTCAGTAACTTCTTGCTAAGTAAAAGCCTTAAACCTAACAATACCATCAATACCAAGCTCACTTGCCTTAATGAGATATGCTGTAATCCAAAATACACAATAAATGGGTATAAAGATAAGCATACTAAGAGCAGTGTTGTGGTTATCGCTTTGAGCATAGTAATGTTTATGAAACGAGCTTTTCTACTTCGTTTACAACATCTTGCACAGTACGCACTTGCTTAAATGCATCTGGCTCAATTTTCTTACCAGTGATTTCGCGTAGTTTTACAACTAAATCAACAGCATCAATGCTATCAAGATCTAGGTCTTGATACAGGTGCGCATCTAGGCTGATATCATCAGCATCGATCTCAAATTCATCTACTAAAATGCCCTGTAAAACGTTGTAAATGTCAGCAGCGGTTTTCATGCTTATTCCTACTTCTAAGTCTGTATTATGATTGGTGTTGGTTAATAAATTCTGCCAATGCATCTACCGATGCAAAATGGGCTTTTGTTTGTTCTGAGTTTGCGTCAATCTTAACGTTAAACTCTTTTTTAATGGCTAAGCCAAGCTCAAGCGCATCGATGCTATCTAGGCCTAAACCATCAACAAACAAAGGTTGGTCATTTTCAATATCATCCACGGTAATATCTTCAAGATCTAAGCTGCTAATGATTAATTGTTTTATTTTGTTCTTTAGTTCAGTCATAGGTGCCTGAGTTCCTCTGAAAAGTAATGTTGCAAATCACGGGTTAATTGTCGTGCTTGCATGGCGGGTTGTTCATTATTAAATGTGTCGTTAAACGTAAATGGGTCAGTGGCAAAGCGCATCTCAAAATGCGCTTTTGTTGCGGCAACGCAATACCATGGTGTGCCTTTGGTCAAAGTGCTGGGTTTCATACTAATCAGCACTGAGGTAATTGGGGCTTCACAACGCGCAGCAATATTCGCAGCGCCACGCTTAAATTTTAACTGTTCACCTGGGGTTGTGCGGGTGCCTTCAGGAAAGATAATCAGGTTATTTCCAGCAGCGAGTGATGCTTCACAATCATTAAGTAACTCTTGCGGGTCTTCATTACTAATATAACCTGTGCCTTTAATGACACCGCGCATAAATGGATTTTTAAATAGGTGTGCTTTGACCACGCAGTCAGCATTTTTAATCACAGATATCAGCACCACAACATCAATTAATGAAGGATGATTGGCAAGTACTAACTGCCCTTTAAGATCATGAAATTTCTGTTTATCTTGCACAGAGAAATGGATAGCACCGGTGTAATGCATTAAGGCAACAAAGAATTTAAAACTATAGTGAACCGTTAAACGGGCTTTTTGCTTACGTTTCGCTTGGCAAGGTTCAAATAAACGTTGTAAAGGCAAAACCAACAAGGTGAGTACAATACCGCCAAAACCAAATACAGAAAAACAAAACCCGGTTGCCAGTACCCGCCAAATTTTATTCAACTTAATGTAAACGTTAGTCGCCATGGTACTGTAGCATCCAAGCTGATTGTTGATGTGAAAGCAGCGATTGTGATCCTTTGCTTGTTAAAGCAGCTGCTAATTGCAAACTCAGTGGTAAACACGAGTCACTTTGAGTATGTTCTAATTCAGGAAGTTTCGTTAATTCAAAATATGGCTTACCGGTCTGCGCTGTTGATAATACGAACGATACACTATGAGCAATTTGTTGCTCGTCGCTAAATGGTAAGTACTCATCTGGTAATACACTTTCGGCATGAGCAATCAAAATCTGCTGTTCAATACCACTATGAACACGCGCAAAACCGTCTATCATGGCTGAAATAATGCTGTCTTGGTCACCAGCAATAGCATTCATCGGGGCTTTATTTTTTGCAATAATCGAAAATAATCCGGTTGCAGCATTATGTACACTCAAACCAAATGCGGTCGGAGAAAGAGGCTCTTGTTCGACAAGTGAATGTAACAGTTGCGATGTTTTTGGTAAGTCGCCATGACGCGATGAAAAATTAACAGCTAGCTGCTGATACTCACCTTGCGCTTGATGCATAGTATGAAGCGCCATTTTCATAAATGGGCTTAAGCGGCGGCGCTGCATCGGTGCAACCCAGCTTAAATCAAGGTCAGCAAGATTGAGATGGCTTAATTCTGCTATTTGTTGCTCGGGTGCAACCCATAAACTCAAATTATCAACAACAAATTTCACAAATATTATTCTTATAACGCCAAACGATTGCTAATTTTACCTATTAGCTACAAAAAAGTAAAACAATGGCGCTTAATTACAGCCGTAATTAAGCACTCATTCATTTTTATCGTAAAATAACGTCTTTTTCGGTTAAAAGTTGTGCTTTTTCGCCTACTATATCAGCAACATCAAGTTCGTTAATGTAACCTAAACCGATTTCTTGCTGAGCACTTGTTAGTGGTACATAAGGAAGACGGAACACAGGATTTACCGCGCCTGTCATCATAAGTGCCGTATTGATTGCAATTGGGTTAGGCTCGCAGAATAACCAGCCCATAAGTGGCTGTAGTTTTGCATTAAGTGCATCATTTTGCTCATCCATTAACTGACGGAATAAGCCTGGAATAATATTAGATGTAACCGAGATAACACCGTGGGCTTTATGAATGTGTCTTGCATCATGCGCTTCATCGTCGTTACCTGACCAACAAGCAATACCTTGCTGTTCATAATGAGCAATACGCTCATTGCCACCGCACTCTTTTACACCGATAAAGTTTTCGTGCTTAGCGAGTGGCTCAATGATATCGGGTGTTAAGTCTTGGCCTGTACGACCGGCTACGTTGTAGATAAACGCAGGACCAATATCAAGTAAACGGTTAAAGTGCTCTTTCACACCCGCCAGCGACGTACGTCCATAATAAGGGTTAATTTGTAGCGCTGCATCCATACCGGTGGCAAAACCATACTCGGTTGCTTTAATCGCTTCGCGTGTATTATTGCTACCTGTATTACCGACAATTAATAAACGGTCAGAGAATTTGCTAACACTGTGAGCAATTAGCATTAAGTGTTCTTCCCAATTCATTAATTGCCCTTCACCTGTGGTACCACCGACAATAATGCCATCAACACCAGCTGCAATTTGCTGTTCAACAAGGTCGTCATAACATGCAAGATCAATTTCACCATTGGTTAAATAAGGTGTTTTTATAGCGGTGATCAAACTTGCTTGTTTAATTGTTTCTAGGTTGCGCATAACTTTTTTAATGTTTGGAAAATTTGCGCTAGTTGTATCACAAACACAGGCATTTTCCGAGTAGTGTGCTGCAATAAATAAAAATACTTGAGAAAAAATCAAAGTTAAGCCAAAATCAAACACTGTATAAATTAACAGTATTTATTGTGAGTATTTGATAATGCAACTTTCAAAATTTTTGGCAACCTACTTTTATACCACCGAAGAGCTGTGCCATACCCTCTCAATTGATGAGGAAACGCTATCGGCATGGCAACAAAGTAGTTTATTTCCAAAGCCGAGTTACTGTTTGCAGAGTCAATTAGAATGCAGTTCGTATTCGGGCATTTATCAATGCGAAGAATATCAAGACTATTACCCTCGTGGTGCCGCTAGCTGGGGGCAATTAATTATCAAACATGACATAAGCTCATCTTGCCAAGCATTTAATTATTTTGCTCAGCAATATTCAAATCAACTCAGTAAGCTTGCTGAGCAAGGCTTTGCTATCGATGAAGAATTATTTGGCAGTGAAATTGACGAGCACTTACAGCAAGTTTGGCAGCAGTTTTTATGCAGTAAATACGGTGTGCTAACACAAAATGGCTTAGTTGAAGAAGCCGTACAGCTCGATGTGGCTAAGTTATTGATTGATGATATTACTGAACTACGCACTAAAACAGGTCTAAGCGTGGAAGAGCGCCAAAGCTTACATAAAGCGCTCAAATTAATGAACCGCGCGTTAAGTCATGGTACGGGCAACGAAGGTAAAAACACCTTACGCCATCGTTATATTGATGACGTAGTGGCAAAGTACGATCTATCGGTAAAATAACCTCTCATTTTTGCGCTTAAAATGAAGCGAAACTGAATGACCGCACAAAGTTACAACAGTGTTTATTTTGTTATAAATAGGTTAATACAATTTGCTACCTTTGTTTTGTAGGTTTTCATCTGCTTGATCGATAGATTGGTCTGGTTGAGTTATTGCTCTTGTCATATTTGTTATTTTGACAGCTAGCAATAACTCCTTTCTTCCAAACTAATTACATCAAAATAAAGGATGAAAAGATGAAACCTTTTCCAAGGCTTGGTCGCTTAAAGGCGACCTACTTAGCCATGCTCGGCTTATCGATTGCTCAACCAGCAACCGCAGAAGAAACATTTGTTACACAACAAAGTAAAGCGGATGCCCTTACATTCACTTTGATCACTGGGGACAAAGTATCGGCTGTTGTCAATAAAGACGGCAAGCTAGGCGGCATTCGATTAGTGAATGCAGATGGTTCAGATACATTCACCAGTATCTTTAAACGTGCTAACAACACCTATGTTGTTCCAAACCATGCTCAAGCCTTAGTTGATTCAAATGCGATCGATTTAGAGTTATTTAACATTAATAAGTTATATGAATCGGGTTACGATGATGCATCAACCGACGCGCTCCCCGTCATTGTTGAATACCGCGACGGCACCCTTGCAGGACCTGCAGTCCCAGCAACGCTTGCTGGTATGTCATTAACCGGTGAAATTGAGCTAATCGACAGCGCCGCATTTGCAATCAACAAAGACAAAGCAGCGCAAACTTGGCAAACCCTGGTTGCACAAGCTGACGTTGAAGGTATTTGGCTTGATGCTGTCGTTCATGCTCACAAGGTTACCCAGTCAGAAACACTGACTCCAACAGTCCCACTAACCGGCGCATATGGTGAGTCAGCGATTAACTATAATGGCGAAGGTATTAAAGTTGCCGTACTTGATACAGGCTACGACACCGAGCACCCAGACTTACTAGGTCGTGTCGTTGCATCACGCGATTTTACGTATTCGAGCAACGGTGTAGATGACTTAAATGGTCATGGTACTCATACAGCTTCAACCGTTGCAGGCAATGGTCATGAGTCAGCAGGCAAATGGGTCGGTGTGGCACCAGCCGCCGATTTAATTATCGGTAAAGTACTTGGTAATACAGGAGGAGGATCAACCTACGGTATTTTAAATGGCATGCAATGGGCGGTGCTTTCAGAACAAGCTGACATTGTAAATATGTCATTGGGTGGCACAGCAACAACCTGTAGTGGCCCATTGGTTGAGATGGTTGAAGCGCTGAGCGATAAGGCCTTATTTGTTATCTCTGCAGGCAATAGCTTTACCCGTGAAACGATTGGTTCACCGGGCTGCGCGCCAAGTGCATTAACCGTGGGTGCTATTGATCGTGACGGCAATACGGCGTCGTTCTCTTCACGCGGTCCATCGCCAGATGGCCACTCAGCAAAACCAGATATTGCCTCGCAAGGTGTCTCTGTGGTTGCCGCGGCTTCTGGTGGCTTAGGTGATACGGCCTACCGCGTGTATTCAGGTACATCAATGGCTGCCCCTCATGTTGCCGGTGGTGCTGCAATTGTAATGCAAGCTCGCCAAGACCTTACGCCAAAAGAAATTAAAGACGTGCTTACATCATCTGTATTTAGTAGTGATTCCCACGTCCTTGAGCAAGGTGCCGGTGCCATGAATATCGACCGTGCCATTGACCAAGCAATTGTGGCCCCTGCAAACCGTGAACTTGGCTACTTTGATAATGCCAATAGTGCATTTACCGAAACACAGATCACGTTAACAAACACGTCTGATGAAAATATTAAATTAAAATTGAAATTAGATTTAATCGGTGAAGATGGCAAAACACAATTACCGGCGACCTTGGCAGGGTTAGATGTTAAATCTGTAACAATCCCAGCCAAAGGTGTTGCTCAAGTCCCTATATGGATTGACCCTAGTGTGGCACTTAATAACAGTGCTTATGGTGCAATTACAGGTCGTATCACAGGCACAACCGTTGGCAATGCAGATCAGCAAGTGACTGTACCAGTGTCATTTTGGATTGACCAACCTCACGTTAATTTAACAGTAAACCTAACTGATCGCTGGGGTAATCAAGCAGGCTCGCCATCTAAGCTTTACTTAATTAATGAAGAAGATGATTGGGGCAGTCTTGTTAGGCTCACTGGCGGTAAAGCCAATATCGATGTACCTGCTGGTTACTATACGTTGATTGCTAACATTATGACTTACGATAACCCGCAAACCAGCTCTGGTTTAGTTGAATCAGCGGCACAAATGGCTGTATTAAATCGTAAGATTGATGGCAAAACAGAGATTAACTTTGATGCACGCAACGCTCAACCTGTCACCTTTAAAGCTGACCAGCCTCTTGATCCACAAGGTTATTCATTTGGCTTTACTTACGCGATTGACGATCAAGAAGTTGCGAAGCTTGCAGCTATCGAAATGGCTCCTGATTACGTAAATGATATGTATGCTTGGTCACAAGGTCATGACGATCGCTTTCGCTCATTTATCACCACCCGCGCAGTGGCTCCAGAAACAACCGTCACAATGCAAAACGGGGTTGAACTTGATTACATCAAACAAGGTTTAGCACTGTCTTTTCATGGTGAAGGCTCTGCAGAAGTCGTGCCAGTAGGTGATGCTGGTTACAGCACTGACTGGAGCCAATTTGAGTTAGACGGAAAAATTGCGCTTATTGCTAACCCTAATTACCTCACGTCTTACATGGTCGGTAATGCAATGAAAAATGGCGCCAGCGGTGTGATTTTTTATCGTCCTGGTCGTGGCGGCCGATATAAAGGGGCAATCACAGGCACACCAAAAGTACCCGTGATTGGTATTAGTACCGAACAAGGTGAAGCCTTAATGGCAGAAATCGAAGCTGGCAACAATATCATTAGCTGGTCTGGTATTGCGGCTGAACGCTCACCTTATGCTTATTCAATCAACCATATTACTGATGGCCGAATTCAGGCTGGGCAAATCAATGTTGCGGAGCATAAAATGCATAAAATGAGTGCGTCTTATCATTCGCAAAATGATGAGCGCCCGGCATGGACTGATGTTATGGCAATGACCAACAGTACCGGAGAGTTCTACTCAACAGGTAGCTCACAGTTAATTATGTTGCCTCATCAGCGTGATGAATATTACACAGCAAGTACAAAAAATGCATGGACGAATGTCGTTATGCCAAACTATCAAATTCAAAGTGCTGGCGCTTATTTTGATGGTCCACGCGCTATGACTGAAGGTGCTGAGCAAAGCACTACTTGGTTTAAAGGTCCACGTGCTGGTAGCTTAGGCAGCAGTGGCTCAGCGATTATTAGCCGCGATACCAATGTCCTTTATTTTAATCTTGCTTCGTTTGGAGATGCCGCAAACCATGATGGTATCTTTGGCTTTATGGGTAGCTCAGCATTTGGTTTAAAAGTAAATGGTGAGCCAGCCTCTCCGTATCAAGGCACGTTAACGCTTGAACCGGGCTCTCATCAAATTACCTTAGAAATGCGTTCTTATGCCCGTGGTGTTGGTGAGCGCTCTCCAGTCAATGATAAGCTAGGTTCTCTTTACCAAGGTTTCTATACATTTACGGCTGACGAGCAGCAACAAGGTGTTCAGCCAATTTTAGTGCCTATGGTTGATTTACCTGTTGATATTAACAACAGCATGAAATCAGGTGAAGCGGCTCACGTTAAGTTAACGGGTTTATTGGACGGTGTAGGTGAAGTGGCGCTGGCAGATGTACAGTTCCAATATGCGTACGGCCAAGAATGTACGATTGCTAACGTGCCTGCTTATATCTATTGCCCTGTATCAACGAAGTTCTCAAGCGAAAACTGGTTAGATGCACAAGTTGAACACATTGACGGTGAATGGGTAGCTACGATCCCTAATACTGGCAACGTCGGTGACTTTGTCCATATTCGTACGATTGTTTCTGATTATGGTTCAAGCCAAGCTGAGCAAATTACCATGCGAGCTTACATGTTAGATTAATTAGTTAGCGCTAATCAGCAAAGCCGCCTTCGGGTGGCTTTTTTCATGTAAAAACAACATGATCAAGTATTAAGAATCTAAATGCTCGTACTGACCACGATACACTTCGAAAGTCTTCACAACGGTGTGTTGCTCTTTACTTAGATTATCAAACCAGGTATCGAAACGCTCATCATCATCTTGTTCACTCAGAGCTAAATACTGTGCCAACAACTCAATAATATCGTTGTGAGTACACGACAAGGTGTCTACATGATTAGCTAAAACAGAATGGTCTTTATCGCGAAGCGTGTTCATTACATTTTGATCTAGTTCTTCACGGCTAGTTTTATCATTCACTTCCTTATCCTTCTTTAAAATAAGCACGCATACCTAGTTATAACAGCCTTACCGACAATATCCAGCTTTTTAAATCTAACTGCTTATTGATTGTTCAGCTTGTACAAAATTAAGACAAGCCGATATAAATAAGAATCATTTTTATCTTGATCTAAATAGTCAACCACCCCATAATCGCTACATTATCACATAACAAAGAGTTCCATTATGAAGCCAAATATCCACCCTGATTACCAGCAAGTCGCGTTTCATGATACAGCGGCAGACAGCTACTTTATTATTGGTTCGACAATTAAAACTTCGCGCACAATTGAACTTGAGGGCAAAACCTACCCTTATGTGCCAATTGACGTATCAAGCGATTCACACCCGTTTTATACCGGTAAGCAAAAAGCCGTTGCAAGCGATGGCCGTGTTGCTGCGTTTAATCGTCGTTTCAAAAACTTAGCGAGCAAGTAGTTGCTATAGGTAAGAACATGAAAGTATTAAGTTCATTAAAAAGCGCGAAGAACCGCCCGGGCTGCCAAATCGTAAAGCGTAAAGGTCGTGTCTATGTTATTAATAAAGACAATCCGCGCTTGAAGGCAGTTCAGGGTAAAAAGAAAAAGCGTTAAAAAAGGTGCCTCGGCACCTTTTTAAAATTATAGTAAATCTAACTCAATAACTTTACTTACCAAATAACAACTCCCAAAAACCTGGCGGCTCATGTAGCTCATGGTATTTCTTACGTAGCTCATCAATAGATTTAAGCGGCGCTTTTGCAGCTTCAAGGCCACGGGTCGTTGCAAGTTGCTTAGCTTGCTTTGCTTGATTTATGACTTTATCAAGCCCTTCTAAAGACGCTGTTTTATGCTGTTTAAAATCAGCTGTTTTGGCAGTCTCTAATAACTCAATAAATTCATCAATCGCGGTATTAAAGGTGGCTAAATCAGTTGCTCGCACTGAGTTTTTATAAGCAAGCCCCATGTTTTTCATATTGGCCTCAAGATCAATATTATTGGCCGCGCTCAGACTGGAAAAAACGATTAAAAAACTAATAAAAATGGCTTTCATACACTCTCAACCAAATACAAATTATGCACCCATTATAAAGCGAAACGCTACGTAAACCTAATGCCATTAAAATACCGAATACAGCAACAAAGTAAATATTCTGTAATCACCTTTTCACAATAAACAAAAAACACCTGAACCCCACAAAGAACCTAACACACTGTTTAAATTGAAATTAGATGTGTACAAATTGATACGTAGTTTTTGTTTGCAAATAATAGGGACAATGATAAAGTGCACCAAGTTAACATTTTAAGAACAACTGTTAACAACCCTTTAAGGGATAAAATAAAAACTAACAGGTGAAACAATGAAAAAACATAACATCTTAGGTGCAAGTATTAAGCTTGCCCTGTGCACATCTGCACTTGCAATTTCAGGTCAGTCATTTGCTGCTGATGAAGAAGGTGTACAAACAATCGACCGTATCGAAGTAACAGGTTCTCGTATTTTACGTGAAGGTGCTATTGCCCCTGCGCCAGTGACAGTTATCACTGGTGATGACTTAGTTAACACAGGCGCGGTTAATATCGGTGAGGCACTTAATAAATTACCAGCTCTTGGTAATACTTTTTCACTTTCAAACTCTGGCCGTTACATCGGTACTGCGGGTTTAAGTATTCTTGACTTACGTAATATGGGTACTGACCGTACGCTAGTACTTGTTAATGGTAAACGTCACGTTTCTAGCTCTGCAGGCTCTCAATCAGTTGATACAAATACAATTCCAAGCACATGGGTTGAGCGTGTTGAAATTATCACCGGTGGTGCGTCAGCTGTATACGGTGCCGATGCTGTAACGGGTGTAGTTAACTTCATTCTTAAAAAGAATATCGAAGGCTTTAGCGCAAGTGTAACTCGAGGCGAATCAGACCTAAGCGATTACAGCAACGAAAAAGCAACACTCTCTTACGGCACAAACTTCGATAATGATCGCGGTAACGTGGCATTCTCTGTTGAGTATTCGGGTCAAGATACTTTAAATGCGTTAGACCACCCTTGGACTGATGGCTCTTACCGCAATATGCGCAACACAGCTCAAACAGCTGAAAACAAAGATGATCCAGCTTTTCCTGACTACATTTATACGCCAAATGCAGGTTACTATGCGATTAATAACGCAGGTGTGTTTGCGCTAAGTAATGGCTTTGTAAATTCATTTAACCCAGATGGTACTTACCGCGAACTTAACATTGGTGACCAAGTTGATGGCCTTGCATGTGCTAACTGTGATTCATTTAACCTAGCACAGTTTAACCAAATTCAACCTGAGTTTGAACGCTACAACATTAACTTCAAAACGAACTACGATATCGCAGAGGGCATGAATGCGTATCTTGAAGCAAAGTATGTTAACAGCGAAGGCCAAAGCATTGGTCAGCCTGCATTCTTCTTCTTTAACCCAAATAACAGCATCAAGATTGATAACCCTTACCTTGACTCAAGCGTTAAAGATCTAATGGAACAAGAAGGTGTTAGCTCAATCATGGTTAACCGCATGATGACTGACTTAGGTCGTCGTGTTGAAAACAATACACGTGAAACAACCCGTTTTGTTGCAGGCTTAAAAGGCACGGTATTCAATGACTGGGAATTAGATGCGTCAGTTGTATATGGCCAAACTGATTTAGAGCGTGTTAATGGCGCTAACATGATCATGGCAAACTACTACAATGCCCTAGATGCTATTGATGATGGTTCAGGCAATGTTGTTTGTCGCAGCGAAGAAGCACGTGCTGAAGGGTGTGTACCTGTTAATATCATGGGTTTCGGTGCACCAAGCCAAGAAGCGATTGATTACATCAATACTGTTTCAGTAGGTACTTCAAAGATTACCCAAACAGTTGTGTCTGCTTCACTTGCAAATTCAGCAATTTATGAATTACCAGCTGGTTACATTGGTTTTGCAGCGGGTGTTGAATACCGTAAAGAAGAAAGCGAAACTGAAGAGCCAGACAACGCAGCCGGTACCTTCTTTAACGCGCTTGGCGAAGACAAAGGTGAGTTTGATGTAAATGAAATTTACTTCGAAGCATCAATCCCACTTCTTTCTGACTTACCTCTTGTTCAAGACCTAGTACTAGATACAGCGGTACGTTACGCTGACTACAGCACAATTGGTGATGCAACAAGCTGGAAACTTGGTTTAGATTGGACTGTAAACGATCAACTACGTGTACGTGCAACGCAATCTGAAGCACTTCGTGCTCCAAACATTGGCGAAATCTTTGGTGCACCGAGCCAAACATTCTACAGTGTTGACGATCCATGTTTAGCTGATAACTTGAATGATCTACAAAATTCAGAAGTACGCCGCGCGAACTGTGCAGCTCTTGGTGTACCTGCTGATTTTGAATCAGACTACGATGCGCAAACACTTGAAGGTTTAGTAAGTGGTAACCGAGATGTGAAAGGTGAAGAGTCAACCAGTACAACAATTGGTTTTGTTTACCAACCTTCATTCATTGAAAACGCTGTAGTGACAGTTGACTACTGGAAAATTGAACTTGAAGACGCGATTTCGACCATCGGTTCACAAGACATTCTTGACCGCTGTGTAGATGCAGAAGGTGGTATTAATAACCAATACTGTAACCTAATCACGCGTGATAGCAGCTCACATGAAATTACACTTATTCAAAACTCAGTTCTGAACGTGTCTGGTCAAGAAGCATCAGGTGTTGACTTTGAATTAGGTTATGACTTTGATGCACTAGAAGGCAACTTCTCAACACGTTTAATTGGTACGTACTTAATTGAGCGTAAAACTTTCCCATTCCAAGACCAACCGAGCGACTACTATGAGTACGCAGGCACAACTGGCGAAGCGAAATGGCAAGCAAACCTTTCAATTTCTTATAAGCGTGATGGCTTCTTTACAACGTTTGATACACGTTATCTAGATGAAGTAAGCCTTTACACAGACCAAGAACTTGCAGATAACCCGAATCCAAATAGCTTAATGACATTTGGTACTTACGTTATCTCTGATGCAACAATTGGTTATAACTTTGAAAATGGTTTTGGTGTGAAGCTGGGTGTAGATAATATCTTCAACCGCAAACTTCCATACGGTACGTTAGGTACAGGTTCTGGTAGTGCAAGTTACGACAACATCGGTCGTTTCGGCTACTTAAGACTATCTTACGATTTCTAATCGTAAAATATTTGATTCTCTTGGGGCTGCACATTTGTGTAGCCCTTTTTCTATCAGATATTTAAAAACTATCCTATGCCAATCATTTACTTAAAACCTGCAAATTCAAGCTATACTCTTCCCTATCGGCCTTTTAACTTAATAAGACTATGCTCAAAACGGTATTTATCATTATCTGCCTATTTTGCTTACCGAGTGTTTTTGCCAAGCAAAGAATTATTTTTATAAACCCAGGTCATGCCGATACCAATGTCACAGGCCCGTTTTGGTTTGAAGTGTCGCAGTTGATGCGTGATGCTGCCAAAGACTTTGATCTCGATTTAACAATTCATTATGCCAACCGAAATCATATTGAAATGAAGTCATTAGTGGCTAATGCGATTAAAGCAAAGCCAGATATGCTGATTTTAGTTGATGAGAAAAGTGTGCTTACCCAACAACTTTTAAGCTTAAAGCACATCTCTACGCCCATCTATTTTTTACTTAACCGCCCATCAGAACAAGAACTAAACCGTTTGATTGATCATGGTATTAATATCGCAGGTAGCGTGGTGCCCGATAACAAACAAGCGGGTCAATTATTAGCTGAAAAACTGATTGAAAAAGCTCAGCACACGGCAAATATTCTCGCGATTAATGGTGATTACACGACCCATGCAGCACTTGATAGAGAACAAGGTTTAGAGCAAAGTGTTCAAGCGTATGATAATGCTACTATTACCGCTAAAACAGTTGCCAACTGGTCAGCAACACAAGCGTATCGCCAGAGTCTTGGCTATTTTAGCCATCAACCAAGTATTAATATGGTTTGGGCTGCCAATGATGCCATGGCATTAGGGGCGATTGCAGCGCTTGATGAGTTAAATAAACGCAAAGATGTATTGGTTGGCGCAATAAATTGGCCACTCAGAGTTGTGGCAGAAAAAATAGACGTCACTATCGGCGGTCATGTCACACTAGGAGCTTTAGCTATAGTAAATGTTCATGATCTACTCAATAATTACGCAACCGGAACTATGCATCATGAAGTGGCCATTTTCAGCCAACATAGCGAACAAACGCTTAAGCTAGTTGAACAAATTCACAGTGATAACTTAGCAATTAACTTTCGCGTTTTCAGTAATGCGAATAAAAATGCCCTTCCCTTCAGTGTTGAATCACTTCTTTTAGAGGTAACCAATAGCAAACTGTAAAGGGCATTTACATTATTTATTGCTGAGCCATACAGCTTGGTATGGGGTTAGCGACATTGTTTGTGTTTGCTCAGTAATTTGCTCACCGCTGATCAAATCTCGCCATTGCTCAGTACCAATCAAATTTAAGTCGGCAAGCGTAAGCGTTTGCGGCTCGTCACTAATGTTATAAACACAAAACATACTTTGCGAACGGTTGATACTTTGTCGCCAAAAACCAAAGAGCCCTTCGCTTAAATGTAACGTATATTGCGTCGCATTAGGGTGAAATGCACTTTGCGCCTTACGAATAGCCATTAGGTTTTTCATCGCTTTAAACACAGTACGATGATGGGCATTTTCATTACTCAGCTTTGCTAGTAAATCTGACTCTTGCCAGCGATGTCGGTTAATCGCTCGGTTATGTTGGCTGTTTTCAAAGCGTTCATAATCATTGGTGGTACCGAGTAAGCTATGAATATACAAACCTGGAATACCTTCAAGCGCGAACATAATGGCATGCGCACATAAAAAGCGTGCAACACCCCATTTATCTGGGCCTTTATGGGTACCTTGCAACGCATCAAATAAGGCAATGTTTAACTCATAAGGGGTATTGGTGCCATCTGGGGCGGTACGTAATGAAACTTTTCCGCCATATTTAGCCGTAGTATTGACCATTTCGGCAATTTCACTTTGCTCTAACAAGCCTTCAACAGGGCGCAAGCCAATACCATCATGTGAAGCTATAAAGTTAAAGTATGCCGTCCCTTCTTGAGGAGGTGGCATACTCATCATCCAATGTTTTAATGCGGTGCTGTCACCACTGAGTAAGGTATGTAATAACAGCGGTGGTAATGAAAAGTTGTAAATACAATGCGCTTCGTTGGCATTACCAAAGTACGATAGGTTTTCGCGGTTCGGGATATTAGTTTCTGTGATAATAATCACATTAGGCTCAAAATGCTCAATAAGGGTGCGAAGCAGCCTGATCACTTCGTGCGTCTCAGGCAGGTTAATGCAGCGGGTATTGAGTTTTTTCCATAAAAAAGCCACCGCATCAAGGCGGAATATACGCACACCGTTATCTAAATAATGACGAATAATGCTGACAAATTCATTGAGCACATCTGGGTTAGCAAAATCAAAGTCGACTTGGTCATGACTAAAGGTACACCACACATGTTGCAAACCGTCTTTAGTTTCAACCGCCTGTAAAAGGGGTGATGTTCTCGGGCGAACAACTTGCACAAGGTCATCACTCTGGCTTGCCGTTTTAAAATACCCTTTTCCCGGCTCTTTGCCCTGAATAAAGTTTTCAAACCAAACGCTACGGCTAGAGCAATGGTTGATCACCAAATCTGCCATCAACCTAACATCCGCTGAAATATCGCGGATATGTTGCCAACTACCTAACGCTTCATTCACTTGCACATAATTCATTACCGCGAAGCCTTCATCTGAGCTATATGGGTAAAACGGCAAGATGTGCAGTGCATTAAGTTCAGGTAAGCATTGGTTTTTTACAAAGCGATGTAACGTTTGCAAAGGCGGCTCTTCAGGCTTAGCAACGGCTTCATCCGTATTAGCATGACGAATAATCGAATCACCATAGGCAATTAAAATCATATCTTGCTCATCCCAACGGTTTTTATGCGGCGTTGGGTCTCGAACAGGATCATCACCTAACATGGTATTGATTAATCTATCTGCGAGTTGTTCAAGCGTTGTTGATAGCTCAACCTCGCCGTAGATGCAGGTTAAATGCTGAATAACCCTTTGTTGCAAAAGCTCTAAAGTCACGTGCCTTCCCCGTTAAATATATTCTTTGTTATCAAGCTCTACGGCTTCTTCTAAGCGAGCAAACACCTCCGGCATTGCCGAAGCTACTCGGTTCCAACTCGGCACAAAGGGTGCTTCCATTGGGTTTTCTAAAAAGTGCTGACCTGCATTCATAATATTTTGAGCAAACATTTCAACGGCTTTTTCTTCATGATGAATATCAAGTGTTAAGCCATTCATTAACGCATCGTTGTGATAAGTTTCAATAAAATCGAGAGCAATACGGTAATAGGTTGCCTTTAATGAGCGAATCGTTTCTGTCGTAAAAGTCACCCCTTGGGTAGCCAGCTTTCTGAATAAAGCTTTGGTGATATCAATCGACATTTTCGACAAGCCCGCCGCTTGGTTTTCTAGCGATAAGTCTTGGTGTTTGTGATCATAGTTATCAGCAATATCTACCTGACATAAACGGTTATGCGAGTAATTACGATACATCTCTGATAGCACGCCAATTTCTAAGCCCCAGTCACTTGGAATACGAATATCATTAAGTACATCACGACGGAATGAAAACTCACCCGCTAGCGGGTAACGAAACGAATCCATATATTCTAAGTAATCGTTGCTGCCTAAAATTGTTTTAAAAGAACGCAATAACGGCGTTACCAGCAAACGTGACACGCGACCATTAATTTTGCCCTCAGCGGTGCGCGGGTAAAACCCTTTACAAAATTCATAGTTAAAACGAGGGTGAGCAACGGGGTAAATTAAACGTGCTAATAGCGCTCTGTCGTAAGTCAAAATATCGCAGTCATGCAGTGCAATTGACTCTACTTTTGAGGTTGCCAACTTATAGCCCATGCAATACCAAACATTGCGACCTTTACCTAGCTCTCGTGGCGCAACGCCCAATTTTTGTAGTTCTTTATCAAGAGCTTGTAAACGCGGGCCATCATTCCAAAGTACCTTATGAGGCTGATCAAGCTCCGCAAAAAACTGCAGTGCATGGCGATATTGGCTTTCATCAGCGCGATCTAGACCAATGGTAATTTGCGATAAATAAGGCACATGTTTCAGCTCAGCAATAATATTTTGCAGAGCGGGTCCTTCTAACTCACTGTAAAGCGAAGGCAAAATCAGGCCCATTGGGCGTTGTTTTGAAAAGCCCAACAACTCTTTTTCTAGTTCTTCTACTGGGCGGTCAGCAATATTGTGTAAAGTCGTGATAATGCCATTTTGATAAAAATCAGCCATGAGATTGCTCCTGTTTTGCTGCAAAACGCGCTTTGATGATAGTTAACGCAGAAACTTCTTGAACCCAACCTGCTGGGGCTGGTTTTTCGCTGAGCTGCCATGCTTTTTGTAATATTTGTGATTGTACTTGGCTGCCAGGGTTATTGATTAAAATAGCGGTGTCGGCCGCTTTTAGCATAGCTACATCGTTTTGACTGTCGCCAAGCGCTATCACAGTAAATGGATTGCGATAGGCTTTTTTGAACTGATTTAACAGCCATTTTTGTGCAAGTCCTTTATTGTTACCTTTGGTTAAATGGATAAAACGCCCGCCAACAAGCACTTCGTAGCCTGCTTGGCTCATTGCATCTATCAAACCTTGCTTTTCTTCATCACTGCCCGAAAAACAAACCGGATCTGAGTACTGTCTTTGTAGAGCCAATCCACTTTTATCGACGGGGAGTCCTGTTAACTCGGCTATTTCTTGTGCACTAAATTGGCTAAACAAACGTACACAATGACTAAATTGGCTTGCATATTGTTTAAGATCTTCATGCAATTTATCGGTACTTTGCGTCATGGCAAAGCGCCAATAACCTTTATATTCATCACAGCCAATTGGCTTTACTTTGAAATAGTCTTTCGGGATATAAACAGCAGCACCATTTTCCACAATAAAGGGCTGGTGATGATCCAAACCTTTTTGAATATCAGTGACTTCAGCAAAGGTTTTGCTGGTGTTAAAAATCACATTGACACCGGTATCATTCAACTTTGCCAAAAATGGTTTGATCACCTCACATTCGTAACTATCGTGATCGAGCAATGTGCCGTCTAAGTCAGTAAAAATAAGTGGTTGAGCAATCTGGTCAGCGAGAAGTTCCATCTTGGTGATATCACGCTCGGTATCAAGCAATAATAACGCATCCACGCTGTGCGCAAGAGTGGCTAAGTTTTCCCGCGTAATACGTTCAAAATGAGAGATAAAACGCTTTAAACTCACTTCGTCAAACGTGCCCTGCCCCTGACCTTTTTTGGCAATTAGTTTATGCTCTTGCTCTAAGCGCCACGCATACACATCTTCAAATGAAGGCGCTTTTAACATGATGGTGTAATCGGCCATTGCAAATACATTTTGATATTCATTCGCTAAGCAACTATTTACGCAGCGACGCCAAATGCCGTCGGCATCTTCTAGTTGCTCTAATTCATTTACCGGAGTTTGCAGTTGATAAGGCTGCTGAGGTGTACTAGCTACACACCAGCCTTCAAAAAACACGATATCAATCGGCTTTTGATTACTAGACCACTGGTCTTTTGGCACCGGATCATCAGTTAGTTTATCAAATTGAGGTAATGGCACATCCACTTTACCTGCCAACAAAGCTGATAAGGTTTGTTCCATTAATTGCGTATCATGCGTACCCGGTACACCACGACTCGCAAACAAAGGATGAACATCTTTAGCAAGCTCGTTGCGTGCATCTCGACTTAAATAAAAGTCATCGATTGATAATGACACGCTATTAAATTCGGTATTGCTATTAACCCAGGTCACTAAGAAATCAGCGAGGGTCGTTTTACCTGACCCTTGGCAGCCGTTAATCGCCACCAGCATAGGTTGGCCGGTCATTTTTGCGCTCAAGATATCGTGCGCGAGGGGTATAAAAAACTGCTCACTTAAGTATTGATACTTGAGTGGTAACTGATGCTTCGCTAAAAACGGGGTAATATCCACAACATTTGCCTCTTGCATAATCGCTCCTACCAGTATGACATAGAGATAAATGCAGTTAGTAGACCAGTTTTATAATTCCTTAAATTTTAGTTAGTTACAAAAAAAGCGCATATTTAATGCGCTTTTTTGGTGCAATATTCAAGCAGTTTTTAAGTTCTAATCAGCTTGTTGCACTGCTTTGGGGAGAACAGCATTTAAGATAATCCCCAAAATTGCGCATAAGCTCACACCTTGCAAACTAAACTCATCACCACCGATATGCATACCACCAATACCAAACACTAAAATCAGTGCGATGATAGTCAAGTTGCGAGGCGCGGTAAGGTCTTCACCTGATTTTACTAAGGTATTTAAACCAACAACGGCGATAGAGCCAAATAGTAAAATCATGATGCCGCCCATCACAGGTACCGGAATCGTTTGTAAACCAGCACCCATTTTTGCCACAAACGCCAGCACAATAGCGATGATTGCGGTCCAAAGCATCACGCGAGGGTTGAAGTTACGTGTAAGCATTACCGCCCCCGTTACTTCAGAGTACGTTGTATTAGGTGGACCACCAAAAACCGATGCCGCAGAGGTTGCTAAGCCATCACCGAGTAAAGTGCGGTGTAAACCCGGTTTCTTTAAATAGTCTTTACCTGTTACTTGGCTAATAGCCATCATGTCGCCAATATGTTCAATTGCTGGCGCAATGGCCACAGGCACCATAAATAAAATAGCCTGCCATTTAAACTCAGGATAAGTAAATGCCGGTACCGCAAACCAGTTTGCTTCGGTGACCGCATTAAATTCAACAATACCTATAAATAACGAAGCAAGGTAACCTGCTACCACACCAGCAAGAATAGGAATAAGTTTAAATACACCTTTGCCCCATACCGCAAAAATCAGCGTAACCAGTAATGATAAACCAGATACCCAAATGGCTTGTTCATAAGGAACTAATTGTGCACTGCCATCCCCTGCTTTACCCATAGCCATATTCACAGCGACGGGTGCTAAGGCTAAACCTATTACCATAATCACAGGGCCAACAACCACAGGCGGTAACACTTTATGCAGCGCATTCACGCCTTTAAATTTTACTATCAAGCTAAGCGCAAAATAGCAAAAGCCTGCCACCATCAAACCGCCCATAGTTGCGGGAATGCCCCACATTTGCACCGAGGCGATAATAGGTGCGATGAAAGCAAAAGACGATGCTAAAAAGATGGGAACTTGGCCTTTGGTAACCACATGAAACAGTAAAGTTCCTAAACCTGCGGTAAATAAAGCCACATTGGGATCAAGGCCTGTTAGTAACGGCACAAGTACTAGTGCGCCAAATGCTACAAACAGCATTTGCGCGCCAGTTAGAATGGTTTTTAACGAAAATGTTTGATGATTTTCCACGTGAGCGCCTTACACTGTGCCAAAAATCTTGTCACCGGCATCTCCTAAGCCTGGAATGATATATCCTTTTTCGTTTAAATGACTGTCTAAAGATGCTGTGAAAATTTCAACATCTGGGTGGGCTGCAAGGGTTTTTTCTACGCCCTCTGGTGCTGCTACTAATACAATCACTTTAATATCTTTACAGCCTGCTTTTTTAAGCATATCGATAGTTGCAATCATTGAACCACCGGTTGCAAGCATTGGGTCAATAACAAGGCTTAAGCGCTCATCAATTTTACCAACCAACTTTTCAAAATAAGGCACTGGCTCCAATGTTTCTTCGTTACGCTGAAGACCAACAACACTTACTTTTGCAGCAGGTAATAACTGCATAACACCATCCATCATACCAAGGCCGGCACGAAGAATAGGCACAACAGTAATTTTTTTACCTTTGATATGTTCTACATCTAATGTTGAACCATCCCACCCTGTGATTTGAACACTTTCTAATGGTAGGTTTTTTGTTGCTTCGTAAGTAAGCAAAGTACCTACTTCAGACGACAGCTCACGAAAACTTTTAGTGCTAATACCTTCTGCACGCATAAGGCCAAGTTTGTGTTGAACTAACGGATGAGTAATTACATGGATAGACATAAGTAGAACCTAAATGAGATAAATTACGCCTATTTTAGCGCAAAATAGTCTTCTCGACTGCAAAAAATGCATGTTCATCGCATTAATTCTTTAAATTGGTCTAAAATTACACTATCAGCTGCAAATATTAATTTTTTTGCAACAACACGCACCGGCAATGTTTAACATTTTATTTATTTTGGGCCTGCAGTAATGAAAACGTTTATCTTCACTTCGATACTACTTTTGTGTATTTGCCTACCGGTCCACAGTGAAACACTCGATATTCAAGTTATGGCAGACTTTGTTCCGCAAGATGGCGGTAACCCTGAAAATGAGGCCACCACGTTTTTGCTGGCTGCCGCAGCTGAATTAGGCGATGAAATCAGCCTACATTTTATACCTGCAAGCCGCTTAAGAGAGTGGCAGCAATTAAGAAAAATGAACAATGTTTGCTTGTACAATAAATTAAAAACTCCAGAGCGTGAAGCTCATGCTGTGTTTAGTCAGTACCCTCTGATGGCATTTCCTTCAAATAAACTGGTGGTATTTAATAAGCCCACCATTCCAGACGCTATTACCCTACTACAAGCTATCTATTACTATGACTTAACAATTGGCGTCACTAAAGGCCGTTCATACTCAGAAGAGATTGATAAGTTTGTCCGTTTAAATGATGAGCACTTTTTTATACTCGATGGGGCAACAAATGCACCAAGGCTCGGGCAAATGTTATTTCAAAATAAAATTGATGCCGTTTTAGAATACCAAACTGTATTTAGCAACCGTTATAAACGTTTCCCCGGTCTGAGTAGTATTCGTTATATAAGCCTTAAACCAGAAAAAGCCGCCGTGTTTGGTTATATTGCTTGTTCACCAACAGAGGTCGGCAAACAAGCAATCGCGCTGTTCAATAAAGCGCTTAAAACTGAAAAGGTACGCACATTAATTAGTGAGCGCCTGATGGAGTTATTTCACGAAGGTGAAAACACACAAATTGTAAATGCCTTCAATGCAGCGTTTGAGCACTAAGCCGATAAAATCTGCTCCATAACCCAACTTGTGTGTAGTGCGCTCTCACCAGTTGATGGATGAGGTTGCTGAGCATGAAAATAGTTCGCCATGTTTTCAACATGATATTGTTGAATATGCGCAGGGTTATCAATTACGAACTGTTGTTTGCCCTGTGCGTTGTTAAGCACAATCGGTTTTTCGTCAAACACACTAAAGCTAAGCTCGCCTTCACTGCCATAAATCATCACATCATCAAAACGATTTGCTGAAGCAAAGTTCCAGCTCCCGGTGCCGGTAACACCAGATTGATGCTGCCAGTGCGCGGTAATAGCATCGAATGCTGAATATAAGCCCTGTTGATTAGCACATAAACCATGCACCTTATTAAAGTCACCTAAAAGGTAGGCAAGTAAATCAAGACCATGGCTGGCTAAATCGTCGAAGTAACCTCCTCGTGCCACATTTTGATCTGTGCGCCAGTTGTACTCACCCGATAAATCAAGGGCGTTAGCTGCTTTACTTAAATGCCAACTTACATGACGAGGCTTCCCAATCGCACCTTGCTCAAGTAATTGTTTAACGTGATTAAAGCGTGGTAATGAACGGCGATAATAAGCCACAAATAGCGGCTGTTTAGCCTCTTTAAACGCTGCGACAATATCAAGGCTGTCTTGATAACTTGGCGTCAGTGGCTTTTCAATACAACACGGTTTACCTGCCGCAGCAACCTCAAGAGCATACGCTTTATGGCTATCTGGCGGTGTGGCAATATACACTGCATCAACACTGGTATCGTTAATGAGTTCGCTTGGCGATGCGAACACCTTTGCGACATTATGGCGTTTAGCGTAATCATGGGCTTTTTCTAAGTCGCGGCGTGTCACCCCAATAAGCGCAATACCTTCTGCTTGTTGATAAGCAGGGCCGCTTTTCACTTCGGTTACAGCACCACAGCCGATAATGGCAAATCGCATTGGCTTATTCATTGCTAATCCTTTATTTTTAAATACGTTACAAATTGCTGCTGCATGTAGCCGTTTATTTTTGCATGATCAGGGCTCCAACCTGCTAAAAAGCGATAAAAATCGCTCCATGCGTAACACCAAAGCGCTCGCCAACTGCTAACAACATGCGCTGGGTTTACATTCGGTTGATAACGTTTTAGTGCCTGTATGAGGGTGTCAAAATAGCGATTTAAATAGTCATCTGCAACTGATTTTAATGCCGTATCATCTAAGCAACTGCCTAAAAAATACATTACATCAATCACCCCAACACCCTTGCCAACATATTGAAAATCATAGCCAAGAACATGCTGGTTTTGTGGCGCAATCGCAAAATTGGCAAGCTTAGCATCACCATGAATTAACGTTTGATATGGTGACTCACTCAGCGCAATATCAATAGCGTGCGCCTGCGCTTTTAAGCTTAAATCGCTCATGCGTTGTAGCTCATCAGGCCGCGTTGCTAAATGCCAATAACTACCGCGCGGCCAAAGGCCATCGGCAGAGCTTGCTAAATGAAAAGCATGAAAGTGTGCAAGCCAGTTTATAATTGCTTCAATGTCATTGTGTGTAGCACTTGCAGGCTGGTAGCCAAGCGCACTGAAATCACTAAATACCAGCGCTTGTTTACTGCCCTCTTGTATTGCCTCAATACAGTGGATAGCCGCAGCTTCATGGGGTAATTGCTTAGCGTAATGCCGATACCAATTAAATTCGACTAAGTAAGATTGGCGCTTTCTGGCAAGTGCAAAATCACTTTGTTTTATACGACTATGATTGATCTGACTAGGCACTTCAATCGCTTTAATTACCGCAGCAGCACCATTCATTTGGCAACGAATAATCTCACCGCATCCACTCCATACTGATGCAGCTTGCTGTAGCTCTGTAATATTTGAAAAGTGACAAGTAACGAATTGCCTAAGATCCATAACGCTCTGTAATTTATATAAACCGATGGCAATGGTAGGTGATATTGGCTATTGGCACAACGGCCTATAGGCAATAAAAAACCCGTGCTAAGCACGGGTTTTCGAAGATAAAGTCCTAATACTGCTCAGGACTTGCATTGTTGAATTACTCGTTTACCACACTTTTAAGTGGGTTAACTGGCTTTGCATTGTCATCCAGTAGGTTCATATCAAAGTCAAACTCATCAACACGAATCGCTTTTTCACGCTTCTTGTTGTAATCAATCAGTTTTGCATATTCTTCTTCGTTGATAACACTTGCAACAAGTGCATTATCAAGCGTTTCTGCAAAACGAACGCCCGGCTTAATAGTTTTAGCACGCAGAGCTTTTTTAACTTTCTTAAGTAAATCAAGGCACGCCATTTTCGCTTTGTACGCTTGCTCATTGATGTAATGACCATCACCTTCAATTGGGTTAACCAAGTGAGTGATTTGCGCTTTAAATGCCGTATCCATTTGCGCTTGAGTCGCAAGTTCACGGATTAAATCATCGCTGATCTTAGGCATTTTCATTGAGTAGTTCATCGTAATGAAACGCATAAACTTACGAGTACCACTTGCAGGGAAGTTATCTAAGAACTTATGCAATGCTTCTTCAGCGCTTTGTAGTGCAAAGCGAGTCGCATAGTGGAAGTAAGGCGCAGCTTGCTCACGTTCACTGCTTGCTACTTTTTGCTCGTAGTATTTAATCGATGCCATAGCAGCGTATAAGAAGCTCATTACGTCGCCTAAACGTGCAGATAACATTTCTGCTTGCTTAAGTTTGCCACCTAGTACCAATAACGAGAAGTCAGCGTAAACTGCAAGTTTTGCAGATAATTTATGCGCTGCTTTTTCGTATTCACGTACTTCTGGTAGTGACGATTTAGCACCCGCAGTAAACGGTAATACGCCTAAACGGAAAGCTCGTAAGCTATTAGCTACGCTGTAACCCACTGTTTTACGTAAGATGCTGTTGAATTCTTTATCTGCATTTTTGTCTTCGCTGTGGATAGACTCAACCATAGATTGCAGGTAAGGGTGACAACGCATTACACCTTGACCAAAAATCATAAGGTTACGAGTAAGAATGTTTGCACCTTCAACCGTGATTGCGATTGGTTGTGCAACATAACCACTTGCTAATGTATTTTGCGGACCATTTTGAATTGCTTTACCTGCTTGAATATCCATTGCTGAATCAAGCACGTTACGACCAATTTCAGTCATGTGGTATTTAGCAATCGCAGTAACTACTGATGGTTTTAAGCCCATGCCTAAACCTTCTGTTGTTAATACACGCATTGCTTCTTGAAGGTAAGTTTTACCTGCGATATCAGCAAGCTTCTCTTGGATACCTTCGAATTGACCAATCGCCAGACCAAACTGCTCACGCACTGCTGCGTACTCAGAAGCACCTTTGAATGCCACTTGTGATGAACTAACACCAAGTGCAGGTAATGAGATACCACGGCCTGCACCTAAACAGCTAACCAGCATTTGCCAGCCACGACCGATGTTCTTTTGGCCACCAATGATGAAGTCCATTGGTACAAATACTTTTTCGCCGCGAGTCGTACCGTTGTAAAAACGGATGCCCATAGGATCATGACGATTACCTAGTTCAACACCTGGGTGATCTTTAGGAATAAGCGCACAGGTAATACCTAGGTTTTCTTTGCCACCTAGTAAACCGTCAGGGTCAACTACTTTAAATGCTAAACCTAATACTGTCGCAATTGGCGCAAGTGTGATGTAGCGTTTGTCCCAGGTAATTTCTAAACCTAATACTTCTTCGCCATTGAACTGGCCACGTTTAACAACACCGATATCTGGAATACCACCCGCATCTGAACCCGCTTCTGGGCTAGTTAGTGCGAAACATGGAATATCACGACCATTTGCAAGACGTGGTAAGTAGTGATCTTGTTGCTCTTTAGTACCAAAGTGAAGTAATAGCTCACCAGGGCCTAATGAGTTAGGAACCATCACGGTTACCGCAACCGCAGAACTCTTAGTCGCGATAGTCGCAACGATTGTAGAGTTTGCATAAGGGCTAAATTCTAAACCGCCGAATGATTTAGGAATGATAAGCGAGAAAAAACGCTCTTTTTTCAAGAAATCAAGAATGTAGTCAGGAAGATGAACACCGTTTTGAATTTCAGAATCATCAATCATTGATAATAATTCTTTCACTGGGCCATCTAAGAATGCTTGCTCTTCAGCGCTCAGCTTAGCTGCTGGCACGTCACGAAGTGCATCGAAGTCAGGTTTACCTTGGTAGATTGAACCTTCTAACCAAACATCACCCGCATCTAACGCTTCTTGTTCTGTAATTGAAATACTAGGTAATACTTTTTTTAATTTTGTACGTAAGCTCATAATAAACTCATCCGACCAGATAGTAATACCTACATTACGTCATAAAACGAGCAATAGATCAATTGGTCCAACCAGTTTTTTTAACATTTTTTTATATTTATTTTTTCTTTGCACGCTAAGCACTTGAATACAATGGGTTTACACGTGTACGCTCAAACGCCTTTTTTTATCCCGAAATGGTTAACAACTAAAGGCTGAAAACAAAAAGCCCAACTAAAAAGTTGGGCTTAGGTATAAATACTGAAGGAATGGCTTATAGCTCATCTTCGATAGGGAATAACGAAATAAACCACACTTGAAAGCGTCGCCACGAAGACGTTTGTGGTTCTTCATCAAACTGCTCATTACTCACGGTATCGAGCCAAACTAAGTCATTATCTTTGAGCTCAACTTTCCAGGCATATTCAGGCATTTGCGTATCAACCCAATGGGCCAAAAAGCGGCTAAGCTTTTCGCTTTCGATTAATACGCCCATCTCGGTATTTAAATCAAGCGAGCGAGGGTCGAGGTTCATGGTGCCCACAAAAATCTTTTCATCATCAAAGGTCATGGTTTTTGCGTGTAAACTTGCTTGTGATGACCCAGTTACTTTACGCCCCGCTTTGCGCTTAATGGCCATTAAGTCACTGGGTTTTAACTCCCACAGCTTAACCCCACCTTTTACGAGATCTTCTCGGTACTTTTTATAACCAGCATGCACCGCGGATACATCGGTAGCTGCTAAAGAATTAGTCAGTACAGTGACATCAACGCCCTGCTTTGCCCAATTGGTTAGTAATTTAACGCCCTGCTCACGAGGAATAAAATAAGGCGACACAATAATTGCTTTTAGTTTCGGCTCACCCATTTCTTTAAACAACATTGGCGACATATTGGCCGATTTTTCACTGACGTCGTTCATCACCTTATCAGGGTGATCATAAAACAACACAGACTTTTGCCAATCGAATTCTATTTCATCGTGCAATAAGCGTTTTACAAAGGCGCTTTCGCGTAACTGTTCAACGTAATTACTCTGCTGATTTTGCTCAACATAGGTCGATAAAGTTTTAGTGATATCAATAAGTGATTGCTCATCACGCTCACCGTGTAAATCTTCAACAGGGTAAGACAGCTGATGATTCCAATATAGATCAAATGCTTTTGATGCCTCTGGCACAATCTCGCCAACACTCATCACATCTAAGTCAATAAATTCAGAATGATCTTCAGCCGAGAAATACGCATTACCTATGTTGCGCCCACCGGTGATAAAAATCCGATTATCAACGATAAAGCTCTTGTTATGCATGCGTCTAGAAAGCTGGCTAAAGTTGGTAACAAAACCAAGCGCTCTAAAACGACGGTTAGGAAATGGATTAAATAATCGAACTTCAATATTAGGGTGAACAGCCAGTGCTGCTAAATCAAGCTCACTGTCGGCTTGCGATAAGTCATCAAGCAACAAGCGAACTCTTACTCCCCTATCTGCGGCTTTTAATAAAAAGGCCGTAAATAAAATGGTGGTTTGCTGTCTGTGGTATAAATAGTACTGCACATCAATAGTGTGCTCTGCAGAATCAATGAGTGCCAACCTAGCTACAAAGGCATCGACCCCATCTGCTAAAGGATAAAACCCTGATAACCCAGGATGATTATTACCCACTGCATCTCCTATGGTACTGGGTGTATCCGCTGCAATGGCATAGCTTGGTTGAATGGACTCTCGTGAAGGTAACTGCGCACAGCCCGCGGTGATTAAAATGAGTACTGCACAAAAAAGTGATTTTGAAGAGTCTATTATCATGGCTTCCTACCAATGACCGTGTGATACACGTATCTGCTTTGTTATAACCCTAATAAATGAAGGGGTTAAAAGCAAATAAAAACTCGTAAGTATGGGGATAAATTAGAAGAATTAAACGAAGGAAAAATTGTTAAGCACGCATGCTTAAGAGCAAGTAATTAAGCTACTTGCTCAGTGATATCTGCAATTTCGATCAGTTTGCGATTAAGTATTTTTTTACAACAACCACAACACTTGCCGCACTGGCTACCCACTTGCAGCTCTTTAGATAAATCGCGCATCGTCATAGCGCCATCATCAATTGTTTGTTCGATTTTTTTATCAGTCACACCATGACATAAACAGATATACATGAATGCAAACCACTCTCATTTCTCTTGATGGTCAGCATATTAATCTAAACGGTAATAGTTCGCAATAGTGTTATAGACAATATTTGCATAACTTTTATACCAAAATTTCCTAAATGGCACACAGCTAAAAATTTTCCCTTACGATTTGGGCAGTTAGTTAAAGGCGGCTAAAGAAAAAATTTTTAACTTTTTTGAGAGGGTTTAGTTTGGAGTTGAATGAAAAAGAGGGGATGGCTCAGATACAGAGCGTTGGGCGATGTAAAAACAGAGTCGCCAACGCTTCAGAAACTCGTAATCGTCAGGAACATATCTGGTTTTTCTCAATAAGCAAAAGGCGAAAAGAATGACCTGAGCCTGTTGTTCTTTTAGCTCAATAATTATGAGAAGTTCCAGCTATTAATTTTAAATATAACGAAAATACTTATGACTACTTGATCAAAATATCAATCCCCTGCTAATGTAAGTTTGTAGTAATTGACCAATATAAGAATAAATTAAGAACAGGTTAAGGCTAAAAAAAGTACAATATATTATCTGTTTTTATCAATTTACTCTTGTTTTCTGTCTCAATACATGGATAATTCGCGCACCTCAGTTACTATGTAACCCAAGTAACTTTGGATAGTTTAATGCGCTATACTAGGAGTATCGCTATGATTAAGGGGACTGTTATGTTGTTAGCAACTTTGGTTTCCAGTGCTTTGAGTGCAGCTACTGCACATGACGAAGCCGAGTTATTTAATTCTACCGCTGTTGTAGCTCAGGAAGAGGTTTGCAACGTAGATCTAAAGCATAAGTTTGAAGTGAAATTAGCTCATTTGGACGAGACACTTTTAATTGCTAAGAAAGCTTACTTTGAAATCGCTAATGCCGATGATCTAGAAGCTGGTACTTTTGAAAATATGGCTGATTTGGAATCGGCAGATGCTGTATTGAGAGCTATCTCACAGTTTTTAAAAAGAAACTGGGCTCAGCATAATGAAGATATCTACGCAAATTATGGCGCTGATATTCATCAAAGTATCAAGTCGCTCGTTGCAAAAACGGCTCAACTTCGTAAGAACATCTCGAACATATTAAGAGTACTGAAAGCAGCTCAAGGCCAAGTGGTGGCCTCTGATAGTAATGAATTCAATGCTTCAGTTGAATTTTTTACAGCTGCAGATTCAGTTACGAATAATATTTTTAATATCCACTAAAGAGTTAAACATGGAAGTAAGCGTTGAATTTAGTGCAAAGCTTGAAGCTGGCATCGAGCAATATGGATTTAAACTTGAGCCTCTTCGAGCTGACCTTGAAGCTTATTTCTCTGGGATTAAACAGCCACACTACTTAGGTAAAGACGCACCATTTGAAAGACCAGATGGTATCGAAGAAGCAGAGGTTCATCATTTACACGTTTATGTAGAAGGTATTTCTTGCCCTGACACTTGGGAAAAAAAGAAAACGTCAGACTCTTATATCGTTTATACTTATGGATTTATGAACGAAGATGCTCATCTGGTAATGGCAATAATTAAAGATGACGCACATGAGAAATGCCGCAATCACAGCACTATGAGGGACTTTAAAAAAGTTGCCGAAGACTTCAGAGAGAAGTGCTGAACTAGCATTGTTAATCATAAAACCATAGGGTTAGCTCTTTCTTTTTGCCACTACATCATACTTACACGTGAATAGTGTAATTGAAAATAATCACCCAACTCTTTTCTTTGCTCGACAATTACAGCTAACTTACGCCTTGATGTTGCTTTAGATTTTCCCAATAAGGGGTAACATTTTATCGATTTAAGGCCATTCTGGAGCTTGTGCTTGCCCCATTAGTAGCACCGACATAAATTGCACAGTCTGCTGTTAGCAAATGCGCAGTTCTACTGGGATTAACAGCGCATTTGATAGCTTTTTATTGAGAAAGAAGGCCGAGGCGCCAATACTGTTTATTTACTTAAATTTTCATTTATCACCTTAAGCATATCTGAACTTATTGGTAAAAAATTCTTTCACTACCTTTAAATCTGATTTCAAGAGTTTCTTCAGAGTTTACTTTACTCTCTACACAGAAATCCCTGTTTAGACCAACGGTTTTAATAGTGCCCCAAGGTATAATATATACATGGAAATAAGGGATAGTCATCGGGTAAAATGCAATACCTTTTTCTACTACTTGAGTCTTATAAAGACGTGTAAAATGGTCAATATAACCATAACCATGAAACCAATTTTCTTTCAAAATACCAAAGTCTTTCACTTCATTCGAAAAAAATAAACTATAGGTATCAATAGCAAAATCCCTTTTCTTTAACCTTACAATACTTCTTTTAACAGCAAGGCTTACAGGACCAAAGAAATTCCAATAAGAAAATATGTACAACAAAAGACCACCACTAATTGAATATACATAACTTCCTGTAAAATAATAAATAATAGCCCCAATAGTCATACCTATAACTATAAAGGCTCGCTTTGACATTATGATATAGAATACTAACTTTATAAAATTCATATAAGAACCATAGAGATCAGGTCTTGCTTTTTGCCACTATCATACTTCATGCTTGAATTGTGCAGCTTGAAATAATCACCCAATTATTTTCCTTGCTCGACAAATAGCGCAAACTTTCGGCTTGCTATCGCTTTAGATTTTCCAAATTGGAGTAACACTTTGCCGATTTAAATCCATTCTGGAGCTTGTGTTTGACCCATTAGTAGCACCAACATAAATTGCACAGTCTGCTGTTAGAAAATGCGCAGTTCTACTGGGATTGGCTGCACACTTAATAGCTTTTTTTCCGCAATAATTAGGAAAAAGGTAAGACGCGACCCTATTTTTCTCATTCTTTACGATAAATGATAAGTGCATCAAGCTCTTTTCTTAGCTTCCTCAACATAGGGTCTGAATTCTCTTCATCTAAGACAACTCTTTTTTTACCATCGATATCGAAATACTGGCAGAATTCTTGGTTCTCTGTAATCGGACTACTAACTTTATAGCTTGTACTTTTTATCACATTATTACGTATGCGGACGTATTCAGCCTTTGTGATATAGGTCGTCCTTTTCGCCAGTCCACTTCCTGCACTGACAATAACGTAGTCACCATTAACCTTGCCAATAAACAGGAATGACTCAAATAACCAACCAGAAAAGTTATTCTGATAGTGGAAAACATACTCATTTGATTCTGCTGTTAATGATTTGTCCAACTTAACAATCAATGGAATCTTGCTTTCTTTTGGAGTACATGTGAGGTTCGTCGTTAAAGGATTTGCAAAGGAAGCAAACGATAGCAATACTAGGCATAATGTTAACGTTTTTTTAGCGTAATGGAATTTCATATGTCTTCCCTCGTCTCGGATGCAACCATGGGCTCAGGTTTTTCTTTTTGCCACAATCCTACTTACATGCGAATAGTGTAATTTAAAATAATCACCCAACTTTTTCCTTGCTCGACACATAGCGCAAACTTACGCCTTGATGTTGCTTTAGATTCTCCAAATAAGGGGTAACATTTTATCGATTTAAATCCATTCTGGAGCTTATGGTTGTTCCATCATAAAATGCCCAGTATTTTGATGGCTTTTATTAAACATTGCTTATAAACAACATTGGACTAGCTAAAAGGCAAAAAGATAGACCTGACCCTATTGGTTTTAAAATAACCTTCAAATTTGTTTAGACTGTTCATTTCACCAAAGGAAGTTACACAAAATCAGAAAGTGCTAAATTAACCCATTGCAACTATTTTTCTAGATTAAAAGTCTATTGAGGCCCCTTAGTGATCATGATCTCCATAAACAAGTATTCTATCTGAATCCATAGGTTTATAGAATCCAACACTTTTTGACTGAGACTTGAAGATTTCCACCGTAACATCTAACTCTTCTAGTGATTTTACCCAAGTAAAACTATCACTAAAACAAGAGGAAAACTCATATTCGAAAGATACATTTGAAGGGTAGCCTCCAAACTCCAATATGACACTTTCCTTAAAAGGCTCAGGACCGCTCACTTTATGTTCTTTGATATAAGAAACGTTTGGGTCTTTAGATTTCCAGTCCATTAGACACTTTCTTTCATAAGGATTAGCTAGAATAAAAACCCCATTCTTATCATGGTTATAACCATAAGCTATATAAATTAATACAAAATTTAGGATTATCGATACCAAAAAAATTATACTTCGCATATGACCCCTTTATTCCCAAAACCACCCAATACCCGAAAGTGAGACTTGCTACCAATCACTGTTTGTGACTCGTAGTTAATTTCAGTAGAATAATCAATTAAATTATCGTTGATTAAGGTTCCATCTTTAAAAAAACTCATACTAATAAAAATCTTCACTATATTGAGCTTGGTTTGTTGTGGTCACATCCACAGTCCCCCAGCAATTGCTTGGATTATTACACGCCCATACGTTGCATTGGTTTGAATTTTCCCAACACCTTTCTAATAGCAGCAGTGATAAAACTATGTTCAAATTTACCCCCCTTGGAGCTCTGATAGAACGCCTCCAGCAGTTGTTTGCTTGAGTTAAAAAGAGCACATCCTTGCTAACATTTACTTTTTGACACTCAACTCAAAAATCAGGTTTTCATTTCCTTCTCTAAGGTAAGCAATTTTAACAACTCGCCCCTCTTGGATTGTATCTGAATCATGCTTTCTATTCGCAAAAAAGGAGTTTTCTGTTCCGTAATCATTGTATTTAAAGCGTACTCCATCAACAGTAAAAGCCTCTTCTCTACTATTTCTTTCAACAATTTGAATATCTTCAATAGTTCCTTCAACTGTAGAATAATCTCCAGAATCTATGTCATTAGATTTTAATGCTAGACCATAAAATGACAGTGACTGCATTACAAAAAAGCCAAATACAAATAAGAAGCCAAACCAGAAGTTAACTTTCTTTTCAAACTGTAGTTTATTTTCGTACCAGTATTTTATCTTCGGGCAGCACAATATTAATAGAACAGAACAAACAAGTGAAAAATAAAAACCAAGCCTGGTGCCTGAAAAATCAGACTGAAAATAAAGTTCATACATTAACTAAATCTCCTATGGCTAATCTATGGGCCGAAGTTGCCGTATGAACCATGCTGGTTTCTTTTCCCCGAGACAATATCGAACGAACACAAAATGGGATCAAGTCTTTCTTTTTTGACCTCAACTAAAGACTAAACTGAAGTGGTTATTATGATTTAGAAGGAAAAATGTAGCTTGACCTCTTTGGATAGATAAAAGCTACTTACCATTATTATTTATTTTTAAAGCTTAAATCATTTTGACAAAAAGCATCTATTAAACCATCACTATCCGCTTTATTTATTTTTGCTTCTTTAGGGAGCTCTATATGCAAATAATCATAGTTGTATTTACCTTCATCAGTTATTCGATTGAGTTTATATCCAATCATAAATTTATCACCTCCACTGTAATCTAACACTGATATGTTACAACTAGTTGTGTAGTTAATCGAAAATACTAATGAAGCTTTAGCATCTTCGAATTCATCATAGCTCCCAAATAGAGGCACTGAGAAACTATCTATCACTCCAGTGTATTCATCAAAAGCTTTTTGTTTATCTAAAAATGAATCTACTTCAGAATTGACAATATTGATAAACTTTTCTATTGAAGGTTTAATATCATCGAATTCAATACTTGTGTTTCTATTCTTAAAGAAAGTCATATCCTCAGCAGTGTAACCATATACTAGGCATTTGTTTGCTGTAAAAATATCACCTCCGATTCGGCCTAACAGATAAGAGTCTTCACAATATTCAGATATAGGCTGTAACGCCATGCAAATGCCGCTTTGGAATAAAAGGATAAAGATAAAATATCTCATAGTAACTCCACCATTTAATTTGAAACTCTACGATTAGCTCAGAAAAAAGCTGTTACGTTGTTTGGCATAGTGCTTAACCATAATCCACGAAAGAGAAAACAAGAACCTACACACACGGTGTCAGGTCTTGCTTTTTGCCACTACCCGACTCGCGCTTGAGTAGGAGAAATGAAGCTTAAGATAATCACCCAACTCTTTTCAACACGTTAAGAATTTCTATTAAACATTGCTTATATATGACATTGGACTAGCTAAAAAGAAATACCTGACCCTATTGGTTTATTATACTAGATCTCAACGCTTACTTTTTATTTTTTATATAGCAAGGACTAAACTTAGTGTACTTTTCGTTTTCATCATATTTATGAACAAAAGAGACCTTATCTAAGACTCGTCTTTCAGAATTATCTTTATGAAAAGTAAATCTAGCTTTTATAAACACATAGCTTTGCACGCAAGCATCAAGTAAATTGACTCCATCATAGAAGGTGATGACATCTAAATATCTATCTTTGAGAAAAAACTCACTATCTGACTTTGAGGGATATAACTCATAAATCCCGCCAGTATTCCTCACAAGATAGCCAGAAAATTTGACTTCCTTATTTAAATATTTGTCAGAGTTTCCTAGCAAAGAATATATATTAGTGAACACTACTTTGCTTTGTAAACTAAAACTAAAAAATAAAAAGCAAAGAAAAAGGGACCTTAACATTTACCATCTCCTGAATATATAGTACAAGACCATCTACCACTATTGCTGTTATATTGATAGTGATAAGTAACTTTTTGGGTAGTCTGATATGCATAAACACTGTATATGCCAATCACTACCGCTCTGTGATAGTACGTGACCATGGGTTAAGCAATGAAATAATCGTACCATGTACAACCCATTAGTTTCCTAACTTTGATCACATATCCCCCACGTATATAAAACGTTAAATAAATCACTTTTGTATGCTGCTAACAGGGTTAAACTCTTGCAGTAATTTAAAATCAGCATCATCTGTATAGGTTGAGTGACTAAATAATAGTTTACGTAACTTAATTTGCAGCTCTCGTTGTTCACCTTGATCACTATTGAACTCTGTGTCATACGCCTTTAAATGTACTACGCCATTAGCTAATTCATTCACTTCTAACCAAGGCACACCGTTTAAAGCAGACTTTTCAAGATTAACCGCTTTAAAAAATGCATCCCCTAGCCACATTTGCGCGGCTACCCCTTCTATATAACCGTGTTTAAATCGCCAATGACCTGGGTTTACTCGGGTATCAATAATTGTTTCATCTAATGGCGGTGGTAGCCCATTACCTATTTTAGGTAAATATTCATGGGACCAACCGCTTAACTCATAACCCCATACTGAATCATCATTTTGTTTCGTGTTATAATCTTGATCCATCAAACGCGCCATTAAGAAATTAGGATGATTTAACAATGGCTTCCACCAAGTGTCGCGGGCTCGAATTAAGTTATCAAAGCCCTTGATGATTAACTGATCTATGCGCCAATCTGAAAGGTGTCCAAATTTTATATAATGCGTTCCCTGTATATTTATATCTGGGCTCGGATGCGTAATTGAAAAAATATCAGATTTTTTTATATCTTTTGCTTTGCTTTTAATAAAGTTTTCAACTTTTATGGTTGTGCCTTTGTTGATATTAACTAACTTAGTTAACTGCTCATGCTGAATGAGGCCGTTGCTTAAATCAGCCAACTCCCAAAGCGCTAACGCTTTGGGAAAGCTCTGGGGCAAAAAGTTGATATTTAAATATAAACTCATTGACCTGTGTACTCCTTAATCACTATTGTTATACCTGCGTGCTCTGCATATGTTTCTAAGACACCTGTAGCAGCAAGGCCCCCAGGTTGAGCACACATGGGGTCAGGTATTGCCTTTTGCCACTACCAGACTCACGCTTGAATAGTGTAATTGAAATAATCACCCAATTATTTTCCTTGCTCGACAAATAGCGCAAATTTTCGGCTTGCTATCGCTTTAGATTTTCCAAATAAGGGGTAACATTTTATCGATTTAAATCCATTCTGGAGCTTATGCTTGTTCCATCATAAAATGCCCAGCATTTTGATGACTTTTATTAAACATTGCTTATAAACAACATTGGACTAGCTAAAAGGCAAAAAGATAGACCTGACCCTTTTAGATTTAGTAGATTTAGAGTTTTATAAAGTCTCATCACACACTACGCTAGTAACGCTTTTTCATCAAAGCCTTGCTCATGTAACTTGACTACAAGCTGTTCAAGGACCTCATCTTTTTTAGGGGCTACAGGCTGCGTTAATAGCAAAGAAGTAACATTGCCAAAACCAGGGTGCTCAAAATCAGGGTTCTCAAGGCCATGTTGTGCTCTTAGCGTTAGCAGCATAAGTGCAGCATAAGGCGTAAATTGCCAGTTCATATTATCGAACTCAAAAAACATCTTACTCGGTGGTGATGCAACCTGAGCGACTTGATCATCACATAACTGATTTAGATAAGCGGTAACTTTTGTTAAGTCTGTACTATCCCAGTTATCTAAAATAGCTTGATAAGCAAAATCATCTACGATCGGTTTTAGGGTATTGCCACCTTCTACCTTATCAAACAACAGGATAATAAAGTCACCTATATGACTTTTCGAACGGTTTATCCAATTTTTCATGTAACCATTTTGAAATAATTTATAAAATTGCTGCGCATAATCATACTGATGTAATAAAACAGCTGTAGCTAATTGAAATACACTTCCAGGTGATATCACTCTTTCATTATCTTCCCCGAAGCGAATAACACAGCGCTTTTGTTTTATATGCACAATTGCTAATTCATAGTATCCATAATTTAAATAATAACTTAAGTGCTCAGTATCAATCACACTGTCATTAACTAAACCAGCTTGTGCAATATTTTCGTAAATTTTACATTGGCCTGACAGTTCAATATTAAGCTTTTCCCAAGGAGCAAAAGGTAATCGATCATTAGAAAACTCTTCCCCCTGGGTTTTACCATGCTCAATATAGTAAGTAATTCTAACAATATTATCCTCAAAAATATTTTTATATTTTACCGGGCCTTTGATTGCATGCTTACGCTTTCGTAAAAATTTTTCTAATATTTTGTCCATTATTTACCTGCTGGAGTCATTGAAATTGTAGCAGTGTCAGCAAGCATCTAGGGGTTAGGTCTGCCTTTGCAACAATCTTACTAACACGCGAATAGTGTAATTAAAATAATCATCCAATTCTTTTCCTTGCTCGACAAATAGCGCAAACTTAAGGCTTGATGTTGCTTTAGATTTTCCAAATAGGGGTAACACTTTGCCGATTTCAAGCCATTCTTGAGCTTGTGCTTGCCCATCGTAAAATGCCCTACACGTTGAGAACTTCTATTAAACCATTGCTTATATGACATTGGACGAGCTAATAGGCAAAAAAATACCTGACCCTATTGGTTTATATGAAAATAGTGCTTTAAACCTAGAGTAAGTTTTAAGTCCTGACTGTCACTAATAACTAAAGTAATTTGCTCATCAAAATTTGTAAAACAGTAAGACTTAACCCCACTTAGTATGCATAATCATCCCATTTCTAAAAAATATTGTTGCAACTTTTTCAATTGGACTAGTGAAAGAAATCCAAGTATCAAAATGGTAATAGTTTTCCAGTAATGAGGTTTAGAAAACATATCAACTGCTGCAAATAAAGCAATTACAACAATATACGATACAAAAACATGCTTATCTAATGTTCTGACATTACTACGAATATTTTTAATGTAGGGCAAAAAGCTATAGCTACCCAAAAACAATAAGCACATCAAAATACCTAATTGCCAGCCATGTTTAGCTAAAAGTACAAGGGGTGCACCATACAAAATAAAGCAGGCTAATGCTTTGTTATTTGAAGATTGCTCCATTGAATTACCTATATTCCTTTATTAATTATGCAAGTGTGCGATATGCACATATGAGGTCTGGGCTTGTATTTTTCTCTCAACTAATAGCTTAAATTTAAATGGTTTTCATAATTCAGTTAGGGAAAGTAAAGCTTAACCGTATTCTCAAATTTTGGTGTACATTTTTTATGATGATGGTAGAGATAACCATGTCTCTTTACTTATCAAAATTACACTTATAATTGACTTTCCCTCCAAATTCAGCACCGGCATATTCAGCGCTCGTCTTCAAAACCAATACCTTCTCTCCTCTAAACTTTGCTGAAATAAGGCAATAATCAGAAAAACCCAAAAACTTTTCAAAAAGACTGACTTCTATAATTAAAAGCCCACCGTCAAAAAATAAAGTACCACTTTCAAATTCATCTCCGGCGCCAATCAATACTGATTTAAAACCTTGATCATAAGTGTACTCAGAGTAAGCAACACCTTCCTGTGTTCTTATTGAACTAAATTCTGTATCAAAGTGAAAATAAAAAGGCTCAAACTGATTTTTAATAAATACACCAGCATCTTTTGTTATGTACCAAAATAAAGTTAATACAATAAAGATAACTAAAAATAGTTTTCCAAAGACTTTCATAAAAACACTCATTAAATTTGAAAAACAAAATCGAGATTATGGATTATCAATACAACGGTCAGCCTACATAGCTAAAGGTCTTTCATATTTGCCTCAACTAAAGACTAAACTGCATTGGTCATTATGATTTAGAAGGAAAATGTAGCTCGACCTCTTTGGATAGATAAAAGCTACTTACCATTATTCTTTATTTTTAAAGCTTAAATCATTATGACAAAAAGCATCTATTAAGCCATCACTATCCGCTTTATTTATTTTTGCTTCTTTAGGGAGCTCTATATGCAAATAATCATAGTTGTATTTACCTTCATCAGTCATTCGATTTAGTTTATATCCAATCATAAATTTATCACCTCCACTGTAATCTAACACTGATATGTTACAACTAGTTGTGTAGTTAATCGAAAATACTAATGAAGCTTTAGCATCTTCGAATTCATCATAGCTCGCAAATAGAGGCACTGAGAAACTATCTATTTCCCCAACGTACTTATAAAAAACTTCTTGTTTGTCAAAGGATGACCCTCCATCGGTATTGACAATTTTGACAAACGTATCAATTGCAGGCTTAATTTTTTCAAATCTAATACTTGTATTAATAGCTTTAGAAAAGAACGCATTCTCTGCATTAAACCCATAAGCCAAACAATTTGTTGCTGCAAAGGTATCACCAGCAAAACTGAGTAACAAATCAGAATCTTCACAATATTCAGATATAGGCTGTAACGCCATGCAAATGCCGCTTTGGAATAAAAGGATAAAAATTAAATATCTCATAGTAACTCCACCATTTAACTTGAGTCTCTACGATTAGCTCAGAATAAAGCTGTTACGTTGTTTGGCATAGTGCTTAACCATAATCCACGAAAGAAAAACAAGAACCGACTCCTAGCTCTGTTGAACTCCATTCAATTTTATTAAAAAAACCATAATGAAAAAGATTACTACAATTGCTATAGATGAGTATTTAATGGCTTTACAAGCCCACTCTTTATCTTCCCGATAGGATTCAACTTTGAACAGCTTAAAACCATGATAAATTGCACCTGTTCCGCCGTAGTAGTTTATGAAAAGCTCTTTTTTTGCGTATTTTGGAGCTAAGATAAACAAAACCATTACAAACAAAAATAAAACAGCCGAAAGTACCATCAAAATAATAAGAAAATAATCTATCATTTCACCAGTTCACATTTACATATTTATCAGTAACTTACTATACCAATAAAAAGCAAGTTATGCTCCAACCAAACTTAAACAAAATCTGGTGTTTTTAGTTGATAGTAAAGCACTGCGTTTGCTATTTTACCCCCTAATACTAAATATGTAATCGAGGACACATGGAAGCGCCTACTTTTGAATTAACCCGTGATAACTTTAACTCAATCTTTTTTCAGACTTTCATAAAAACGAAAGTGCAACCTGAAATACCTATTTTGAGATGCGCAGTCCCTTTACCTAAAGCACAGAAATTCAAAGCAAAATTAATCACTGGTGCTATATTCATCATTGCTTGCCACCTTGTTTGGAAAACACAATCCGGTGCAGGTGCAATTGCCGCTGTGATCATTACTTATCTCAGTTACTTTTTAGTTCAGATGTTTATTGCCAATAAGCGTTATTTCATCCATGAATCCCCGTTGTGCGAAATTAAAATAAACCAAGAACAGGTTTACCTGCCTGCACTTTTATTCGATGACAGAAAACCACGAACAATTAAAAGAGAAGATTTACTTAATGTTGAGGCCATATGGAATTTTACACGCACCAAAAGCGGCTACGATATTAACGATCCACAACCTAGGCGTGCCTATCTATTTTCTGTTATTTTTAAAACTCGCTATGGTGATTCAATTCCTTTAAATGACTGGAGCTTAGAACATCCTGAGCTCTTCAAGACACTTGTTGAGTATGATTACCCAGTCACTATGATCAGAACAGCCAAACGCGGGTCACCAATAACAGTTCACATAAAATGGTTCTTCCTATTTACCTTTATATGTACTCTCATCTACTCACTTACAAAGTATGTGATTTAGCGGACTTATAAATATTCAATTGGCAAAGTAACTGCGAACAAGCGCTTTGCCTTAAACTTAGGCTTTATTGTTAAACAGCATACCAGAGTGATTACTAGAAGTAGGAGCAAACAATGAGTTTATCATCGTAGAAACATTACTTTTTACGGCAAGCTGGACTGCATTTATTTCTTCATCAAGTTGTTTATTAAGCTCTAGTAACTCACTTTCTCGTTGTTCTGGAGCTAGGCCTTTGTTGCTTTTTAAACTATTAATCTTATTTTGTAACTCCTTTATTTTTACTACTAGCTCTTGTTGTGTTTGTGATGTCTTTGATTGAGCTTCTGCTTGTGGATCAGAATCAACGCCCGCTTCTAGTTGTTTAGAGCCTTGAAGGTCTGTTGTTTTTTCACTTGCTGGGTTTAGCTCATTTTTATTTTGCTGATCTAATAATGGCTCTTTTAGGAATGAAGATGTGTACGAAGTTAGCTGCATAGTTTTCCTATCGTTAATTTTTTGACGTTTAGCTATAAACCTTTTGAAAACAAAATAGATGCACAATCCGTACCCATTTACTACCCAAAACTTTTTATGTTGCTAAGCATGTATCTTCCTTTAAGGTTATCGATATTAAACTTTAACTATTAATCCCCTCTTTCACAAACCAATACTAAAAAACCAGTTTTTAACTTTTGAATAACCTTTTGTGATCGCTTTTTAAACACCAGCCGTAAGCCTTATTGAATGGACACGTCGTAACGTCCGAACATACAAAGATATAAGGAAGAACGATGAAATACATACTTCTGGCTAGCAGCTTACTTTTTCTCACCGCGTGTAGCGATGATGATGACGATAATACCGAAGTTGTTACACCTCCCCCAGTTCAAGAATTCACTCCAAGTAAAACCTATTCTGTAACTTTAAGTGGCAAACAAGAAGTGCCAATGAATGACTCAATGCAAACAGCGACTGCAACGGTAGAGCTTGACGAAAGTTTAATGCAATTTCGTGCAACACTTGATGCAAGCTCAGTCGACGGTTTTAGCGCAGCACACATACACGACGGTGATTTAGGCGCTAATGGTGATGTTGCTTTTGCATTTGAAGCCACTACCGATGGTATGTATGAAGTCGCAATTACCGACCTTGATGAAAGCTTGATCGCTGATTTAATAGATGGCGATTGGTACATTAACCTTCATACCGAACAATATGCAAACGGCGAACTTCGTGCGCAAATTGTGCCTGATACAACCAGCATCATCACGTTTGTTTTAAATGGCGATCAGCAAGTGCCTATGAACGACAGTGACGCAATGGGTTACGGCTATGCATCTTATGATAGCGCCACGACAGAATTACGACTTCGTGCGGTGACTATGGGTGTTGATGACGCTACAGCAGCTCACATCCATACAGGAAAATTAGGCTCAAATGGTGATGTATTCGTGACTTTAGAACAAGACGACGAAGTCATGACTGACTGGGTTGTACCAGAAGGCACCATGATCGACAGCGACACTCTGGCAGTACTTTTAGACGGCGGTCACTATGTTAATGTTCATACGCCTGAATTTGCCGGTGGCGAAATTCGCGGCCAAATCTTAACAGACAACTATGCAGTTGCGACCTTTGACTTGAGTGGTGCACAAGAAGTGCCTATGGTCAGCACCATGGCTGATGGTGATGGTTATGCCCTTGTTGATACAACAGACTACAGTGTAGAGCTTACTGTTGTCACGTCAGGCTTAGACGATGCAAGTGCTGCGCATATTCATACAGGTCGTATCGGTACTAATGGCGATGTATTAGTAGCTCTTGAACAATCAATGGACGACAGTAACGTCTGGATGACACCAAGCAACACGCAAATCAATGCAGATATTTTTGCAGTGCTGGCTTCTGGCGGTCACTATGTCAATGTTCATACACCTGCTAATGCTGGCGGCGAGCTTCGTGGGCAAATCCTAACCAGTAACTATGGCTTTACGAGTTTTAAACTAAGCGGTGAGCAAGAAGTTCCTGCCATCGAATCTGATGCAAGTGGTGAAGGTTATGCATTAATCAACATGGATAACTATGCCTTAGAGCTATTAGTAAACACAATGGGTGTTGATGATGCAACAGGTGCACACATTCACACTGGCCGAATTGGCACGAATGGCGACGTACTCGTTGCACTTGAGCAGTCAACAACTGACGCAGGCATGTGGATGACACCAGCAAATACCATGATCAACGCAGAGATATTTGAGGTACTTGCATCAGGTGGTCATTACGTTAACGTGCATACGCCTGCTAACACGGGTGGCGAAATTAGAGGTCAGATCCTAACTGATAACTATCAGCTCGTTACTTTCCCACTCAGTGGTATGCAAGAAGTTCCTGCGGTTGATACGATGGCATCAGGTAGTGGTTATGCCTTAGTCAATATGGATAATTACCATCTAGAATTAAGAGCGTTAACCGAAGGTGTGAGTAATGCTACTGCTGCCCACATTCATACAGGTCGTATAGGCACCAATGGCGACGTTCTTGCCGCGTTAGAGCAGTCAAGCGATAACATGAACCTGTGGCAAACACCTGAAAACACCATGATCAATGCAGATATTTTTGCAGTACTCGCATCAGGTGGTCACTACGTTAATGTGCATACTCCAGCTAACCCAGGTGGTGAACTACGTGGTCAAATCCTTACCGACAACTACGTGTTTGTAACCTTCCCGCTTTCTGGTGAACAAGAAGTACCCGCGGTCACAACGGATGCATCTGGTGATGGTTATGCGCTAGTGAATACCAATGATTACAGTGTTGAGCTGCAAGTATTAACATCGGGTGTAATCGATGCAACTGCTGCACACATTCATACCGGTGTAGCCGGTGAAAATGGCCCTGTGTTAGCTCCTCTTGTACAAGACAGTGATGATATGAATCGCTGGATGAGCAGCACAGGCTTAATGATAGATGCCGATATCTTTTCAGTTTTAGCTTCAGGCGGTCATTATGTAAACATTCATACGCCTGCAAATCCAAGCGGTGAGATACGAGGCCAAATTCAATAATTTTATAGAGTCAGAGGCCAATATTTTTGGCCTCTTTTCGTTACTTTCCTCGCTCAATTAATCTCACAATAGCACCCCTCAGCATCTGAGTTAATAAACTGGCTATTAAAACCCGCACGTAAGTTTGCGATTACTAGCTCAACAAAGCCATTCTGACTTGAACAGGCGAGTCCCTTTGATAATGGCCCTGCATACACAAGCTGTTGATTTTCTGAAACAAGTACTGCGGCAGGTTGAGCGGGTAATATTGCAGCAACCGCAGATGTTGGTTTAAGTTTTATTACTTCAATACCTTGCTCTGCTGCATAGCTGCTAAGGCTTGTTATGTGCGGTTGTGAGCGCTCTGAGCATACACAGGTATTTTCATCAATAATGTACAAGGTATCGGCATTGTTGATGTCAAGCCCCATACTTTGTTGAAAAGCAGGTAACCAATTAGCTGTGGCTAGCTTTTTATCTGGATCAAAGGTGCTTGCTTGTTGAGAATAAGCAAACACCAAGGCTAATGCTACAGAGGCAACCCAAAGTAGAGTTGCCATTATCAGCCATTTGCTATTTGAATTTAGCAATACCTTGCTCCAGTACATCGATACTTACATCAATTAACTGTACGCGATCGGTGAGCTTTTCAATCATCAAGTTGTCGTTGGCTTGGTTAGCAATTAAGGCTTGTGAGTTCTCGGCAATAGCACGTGTATTACCCGCTTGATTTTGCACTACATGAGCAACCGATTGTGAGCTACTTGCGGCAACATTCACCTGCTCTGTCATCTCGGTAATTTGCAGTTTCATCTGCGAACTAATGGCCGACAACTGCTCTATAAGCGCAACACTACCCTGCATAGACTTGGTTGATGAGGCACTGTTTTGCATCAAGCTTTCAAGCGTATTAGTTATTTTATCCGTCGTGTTTTTACTGCGTGTTGCCAAGTTTCTAACTTCATCAGCCACTACCGCAAAGCCGCGGCCTTGTTCACCTGCACGTGCAGCTTCAATTGCAGCGTTAAGCGCAAGTAAATTCGTTTGCTCAGCAATTGACGAAATTTCATTAAGTAATTCTGAGATATGCGAACATGCACTCACCAGTTGGCCTATATTTTGATCTGCTTCTTGAAGGTTATTAGCAAGCTCAGCCGTTTTGCTGTCTGTATTCGCCACTTCATTTAATGCCTCTGTAGCACTTAAATGGAGCTGCTCAAACTGTGTTTGTAGCTCATTACTTTCTTGTTCAACATGAGCAAAGCCTTCGGCGACTCGTTCACCTGACTGCGCGATATCCGTCGATAGCTGCTCACGATTAAGTGCTTGCTCATGCAGTTCGTCGTGTACTTCAAGTAATTGTTTAGACTGGTTTTTTAAAACACTACTTTGGCTTTGAACATCACTAATCACGCTCGATACAAAACCTAGTAAGCGGTTAAAACCCGCCACGGCTTCACTGTGGCTATCATCCGCTCTTAAGCTAATATTTATGCTGTTTTCGTCGGCCATTATCTGCTCTGTAGTTGTGCTTAACGATAAGCCAGAACTACGTTCAAGATGAAGGGTTTTTGCAATGTAGCCAGCTACAATCGCTTCAACAATGGCATACACGGCATGGATAAGTACGGTGCTAAAATACAATCGATCTGGGTCAAAAACGTATAAACCGACTTCGTTTATCTGTAAAAAGTAAAAGCTCAAATGGTGAACTGCCACAAAAGCAAGTGCAGTAATAAACACGCGCCATTCAACAAACATGATCAACACGGCCATTAAAATAAATATTTCAAAGTGAACTTCAATTAAGCCGTAGCTTTGTTGGATGTGTAAAAACGAAAACATCATGCAACCGGCAGCCACAACATGGGCTGTTAATTTGCTCGTTGGGTATTGATGGAGCATCCAAAGCGGTAAAGATAGCAATAATAAACCGGTTACCACACCTGTAATTAGGGTCGAATAGATAAAACCCAAAACTAAAGATTCAACAAACAATAAAAGGAACAAATAAGTAAAAAGGCGGCGCACACTCGTCATAGATAAAGCCTTAATTATTAAATAATATACAAAAATACAATTAATCGAGCCAATACGGTTTGATGCGCATCATGGTTCACTTTATTAATTGCAATAATGCTCTAAATTGATCAGTCCCTGCTTTTTCTAGCCATTGAAATATCAAACTTTCTGTACAAGTAATAATAGCACCTGCTGCCGATAGCTGCTTAATTGCTAACTCTTTGTGTTTTTCGTTACGTGATGCAATGGCATCTTCCACTACAAACACTTGGTAACCATTGGCAATTAAGTCTAAACATGTTTGCAGTACACACACATGCGACTCTGTACCCGTTACCACTATTTGCTTACGGTTAAAGCCAGCCAATAGGTTGTTAAATTGAACCTCTTGGCATGCGCTAAAATGTATTTTGTGATGGCAGTTAGTGCCACTTATAAAAGGTAAAAGCTGTTCACTACTTTTACCTAACTTGGTTGGGTTTTGTTCGGTAAATAAATAGGGAATATCTAAAGCTTTAGCTGCTTTTATTAACTTTTCGGTCTGATTAACAGCTAAGCCAAAGTCGTTAATTACCGGTTCAAGCCCTGCCTGAAGGTCAATAATCAATAACAATGCATTACTTTTTTGGCTTATAAATGAATGGCGCATCACGTTCTCAAATTGCTGATAATTGAACTAGTTATAGCATAGGTTTCAGTTTCAGCAACAAGTAGACCTTATTACTATTTTTTCTTTTCAGAACCATTAATTACGGTCATAATTGTGCTATATTTTGTTAAAAATTATGCGCAAATAATAATTTAGGGTTAATCAGTCAGTGCCTAAACTTTTTCTTTTGATTTTCAGTTTGCTGTTCTTCACGCTTTCCTCTTCGGCGTTGGCACAAAACTATGCTTTGCAAATGCAGCGTATTTCAACCGATGAAGGCCTTACGCAAGGCAGTGTAACTAAAATCGTGCAAGATGATTTAGGCTTTATCTGGATTGGTACCTATCAAGGCTTAAATAGGTATGATGGTTATCAGGTAGCGCCTTTTGCTGGTGAGTACATACTTGATCAGCGACAAATTACCGCAATGCATAAAACTGACGACGGAAACATTTTCGTCAGCACTGAGTTTTCAGGTGCTTTTCTAATAGACCCAAAAACACTAAAAGTTGAAAAAATCTATTCTGGCAAACTAGACCCTGAAGATGTTTTCTTTTCGCCTATTTTAGCAATCACTGAAGACGATTACTTTTTTTACTTCGCTATTGCTCAGCACGTTTATTCATACAACAAGCAATCAAAAAAGTTTTTGCATGAGTTTTCTATCAATAAAGAAGAGCATATTGTTCGGGCACTCACCCTGCACGACAACTTTTTATATATCGGCACATCAAATGGGCTTTTCTCAAAAAACCTTGCAGATGATCATATTTCGCATATTCCGCTAACCGATAAATCTCAGGTCACCGAAGATAATAAAAACGTAAAATTTTTAAGGGTCGATGCGCAACTGGGCTTATTTGTTGGCACTGTAGAGGGCATGTTTGATATACCTTTTAACGCTAACCGTTTATTGGCATTTGATAAGGTAAGGCTGTTAATCCCTAACTTAAATATTTGGGACTATTCTGTTAGCTCATTCGGTGAATATGTTGTCACAGAAAAAGGATTGTTCGAATTTAATCGCCAAACAATGTCGGTTGAGTTCATCTTAAACTTTGAACAAAGTAAGTTTTTGATGTCTGACAATTCAATTCAAGATGTCATGATTGATAAAACAGGGCTGCTGTGGCTTGCCTCTCGCTCACAAGGTGTTTTTACTTGGTCAACACTCGCAAGACGTTTTAAACATATTGAATTAAAAAATAACCAAGCTCGCTTCAACAATAATGTCTGGTCGGTATTACAAGATCAAAACAATACCGTTTGGATAGGTACAGATAATGGCCTAATGAAGTACAACCAAGTTACTAAAGATATTACACCCTACTTAGTTAGTAACGATGAAAAAGCCTTTCATGGTGAGCATGGTATTTATGGTATTACCGAGGCTAACATTGATGACAACAACCGTTATCTGTGGCTAATGAAATACATAGGTCTTGCCTTGTTTGATAAACAGACCGGCGAACTAGTGCCTATAAAAGGCAATGCTGAGGCCATGCACCTTATAAATTACGGCCCTAACTGGGGCTTTCGTGCTATGGGTAATGATCAATTTGCATTTTTAGATGACCAAAATTTTTATAAATACAATGGTAAAACAGGCGAACTTTCAACAATTAAAGGACTAAAAGAACAAGTTGACCTAGTTAATGCCCATGCTTTTTTAAAGCCACTGCCTGATTATCCAGATGAGTTTGTACTGAGTATGTCTGGCAAATTGTACCGCTACAATGAGCAGGCTCAAAAGTTAACACTGATATACCAAACAGAAAACTATAACCCTTTAGCGTTCACCACAATTGATGACTGGGTGATGGATTATAACAATACCCTTTGGCTTGGCTCGGCTGACGAAGGACTTATTGGCATAGATGCTAAAACTTACGAAGTTAAACACCGTATTAATATACAGTCGGGCTTAAAAGCTAAATCTGTTTTTGCATTGCAAATAGATCGTTTTGGTTTTTTATGGTTAGGGACTCAAAATGGCCTTTACCGCCTTGACTTAAGCTCCTTAGAACTTGACCGTTACTTTATTCGCGATGGTTTAGCCGTTAATGAATTTAACATTGATGCCGACACCACCTTACATAACGGACAACTTGCATTTGGTAGTACCCGAGGCGTACTTTTACTTTCACCAGAAGACTTTTTATCGTCGCCTGTAGAGGCAGGTAACATAAATACCGAAATTACCAATGTAACTTTGCTTTCGCGAGAGCTTAACTACCATCCATATAAATATGTGAATACGCCTCTGCAGATCACTCATGATGATATGGGCTTAGCAGTCACCTTTTCTAATTTTGATACCATCAATAAAGATAAAACATCGTACCGAGTGACCCTTGATGGGCCAACCTCACTGCAATACGACAAGCTGACAACCAATGAGGTCTTTTTCACTAAGTTACCGCCTGGTGATTATGTGTTATCAGTGTCGTCGTCAACCGAGTTAAGCGATGCAATATCAGCGTCTAGACAACTAAGATTCAATGTTGCACATGCACCTTGGTCATCCCCTTCTGCAAAAGCAAGTTATGTCATTATTGTTTTAGCTGTTTTGTTTTTCCTATTTTGGCAATACCGTGCTCGTCAGCAAATGATCGGCCGTGCGCATGCAGAAGCTGTAAAATCACAACAACAAACCGAACTCGCTTTAAGTAGCACTAAAAGTGGTGTTTGGGAGATTAACCTAGCAGAACAATTTTTAAGAACGACTCGCTTTTCTGCTGAGCTGGGCTATGCCGAATATAAAGATGGTATAAGCCTAAACGAGTTTGTTGGCTTAGTGCACCCGCACGATCGCAATAATGTAACTAGCCAGTGGCAACTATTTTGTAAGCAAACAAATAACCAACAATGGAATACCACTTACCGTTTAAAACATAAAAATGGTAGCTGGCTTTGGTATGAAGACATTGGTCGTATTGTTGCAACCGATGAAAACAACCGCCCATTAAAAATAACCGGTATTTATACCAATATTACCGAGCAGCGCGCTAATGCCCAGCAAGCCAGTGTGCTCGGCGAAGCATTTGGACAAATAAACGACTGGTTGCTAATTTTAGACAATCAACTCAAACCATTTTCTGCTAATTCTAGTTTTGGTGAAGCATTCGCCACGCCAAACAATGTTGCAGAGCTTACTAGTCGCGACTTTATTGCAGCCATAGGCCGTGCAAAATACCTTGAATATATAGACGTATTAAAAACACTTAAACCAAAGCAAAATTGGAAAACAGAGGCTGTCATTCGTACTTTAAAAAGCCCTGCACACCCAGTTCATATTAGTGTCACGGCTGTAGCCAAGGAAAACCAATCAATTAGTCATTATGTAATTGTAATTTCAGACTTAACAGAGCAAAAGCGCGCTGAAGACGATTTGCGCTATTTAGCAAATTATGACCCGTTAACGGGCTTGCCTAACCGCTCCCTAATGCATACAAAAATTAGTAACTGCATTAATAACGCTAAAAAATACAATAAACTAGCTGCATTATTGTTTATTGATTTAGATAAATTTAAGCCTGTAAATGATTCATTCGGTCATGCTGTCGGCGACCAATTACTTTGCGATATCACGCAAAGAGTAAGCCTAATGTTACCTGATAACGCCGTAATAGGCCGTCAAAGTGGCGATGAGTTTTTGGTACTTGTTAAAGATTTACACTCCCCGCAAACACTCAGTGAGCTCGTTAAAAAGCTCACAGAAGAACTGGCAAGCAAAGTTATAATTGACGACTTTTCAATCAACATTTCTGCGAGTGTTGGTGTCGCTCTTTACCCATTTGATGCGAAAACAGCAGATGATTTAATTAAAAATTCAGATATAGCCATGATGCATGCTAAGCAATCTGGCCGTAACAATTTTAAATACTTCACAGAGCAGATGAATAACCAGCTAACCAAAAAGCTGTTACTTGAAAATGCCTTGAAAGATGCGTTTAAAGACGATGAGTTATTTAATAACTATCAGCCTATTGTTAATGCTAAAACTAAAAAAATAAACGGCGTTGAGCTTTTAATGCGCTGGAAGAACGAGCAAGGTTTTGTATCACCTGCTGAGTTTATCCCTATTGCCGAAGAAATTGGTTTAATCGATGCGCTGACTGAGCAAGCCCTTGATAGAGCGCTAACAGAGCTGCTACCTATGCTGCGTGCTAACCCTCAGTTTTATTTATCATTAAACCTGTCACCGACGCACATTTTAAAATCGAACTTAACTGAACGTTTATTACTTATTTTGAATAATCACATGGTTAAGCCGGTTCAGCTACGTCTTGAAATTACAGAAAATACGCTTTTAGAAGATAAAGAGAAAGCCTCTAAGCAGCTGCAAAAACTTAAAAATGCCGGCTTCAAACTATTACTTGATGACTTTGGCACAGGTTACTCGTCACTAACTTACCTAAGTCAATTCCCGATTGATGTGATCAAAATAGACCAAAGCTTCGTGCGTAATATCGGCCAAGATAAAAGTAATGAATCGATTATTAAAACCATCCATGCGCTGTCATCGAACTTAGGCTTATATTGTATTGCTGAAGGGGTTGAGACAAGTGAGCAAATCAGCTTCTTAACAGAGATGGGCTGCGAAGATTTACAAGGTTACTACTTCGCGAAACCCATGCTGGCCGATGACCTCATTGCAGAAAGTACGATTCAGGCAATCATTGATCGACTAAACGCGCTTTAAACCATTTATTTAAGCAGCGATAAAGCTCATCTTTATTTATGGGCTTTGAGATAAAGTCATCCATACCCGCTACAAGGCAACGTTTTTGATCTTCTTCAAAGGCGTTCGCCGTAATAGCAATAATGATAGCTTCGCCATACAGCGCAGGATTCTGTTTTATTTCTTGTGTACATTGATAGCCATCCATGTGAGGCATTTGGCAGTCCATCAAAATAATATCTGCCGCAAAGCTTTTAAGCTGCTCAAGCGCCTGTAAGCCATCGTTTGCCATTTTGATAGTACAATGGGTGTCTTGCATCATTTTTTGCAGCACGATTTGATTGACAGGATTATCTTCAACAATTAATACTCTAACCCCACTAAGTGTTGGCTTGTCTGTACTTTGTTCTGCCGTAGCTTCTGCGTCGCTCACAGTGACTGGGATGGCAACAGTAAACTCACTGCCCTCACCTTCTTGACTCACTAATGAAAGCTCTCCATCCATCAGCTCTATAATGCGCTTACTAATGGTTAATCCTAGACCAGTACCGCCATATTTACGGGTGGTCGATATATCGGCTTGAGTGAACTCTGTAAACAGTTTGGCCTGTTGATTGGCTGAAATACCAATGCCTGTATCACGAATTGATATTTCAAGAGCGCCATCGACCATTTGGCATTGCATGTTTATTTCACCTGACTCAGTAAATTTACCCGCGTTACTCAAAATATTATTGATTACTTGGCTAAACCTCAGTGGATCTAAACGGATATACTCAGGTATGTCCTTTGCTATGCTTAAGTTAAATTCGACACCCGTTTTCACACTGGTATTGCTAAATACTTTTGCTAATTGTTGCAGTAAAGCCTTAATCTCAACGGCGCGGTTTTCTAATTTAAGTGCCCCCGCTTCAATTTTCGAAAAATCTAAAATATCATTTAAAATCAACAATAAGTTATTGGCACTTTGATGGATCATCGCCAGCTCATCACGTTCAGTTTCGGGAAGTTTAGGATTTTCTAATAGCAGTTGAGTCATGCCTAAAATACCATTGAGCGGGGTGCGGATTTCATGGCTCATGTTCGCTAAAAATTGCGACTTGGTACGGTTAGCTTGGTTCGCTAAGCGCACAGCTTCGACTAGCTCATTAGTTTTATCATTAACTTGTTGCTCGAGCTGGGCATTAAAATCAGTCAATTTGTTATTCAACACTTCGTTTTCGTGATTCGCTTGATGTAAGCGATTAAAATTAAGCGCCAGCTTATTTGCTAAACTCGAAAACTGCGACTGCAAACGACTCACTTCTAGCCAAGTTTGTGGTAAGTCGGTATCTGTGATTGCCCGCTCAGGCTCAAATTTGTCTATTTGTTCAGCTAACTTTTCTATAGGAGCAATTAACCAGCGGCTTAACTGCGTTATGAACACACTGGTTAATAAAATAATGAACAATATCATCACCAAAGACTGACCCCATGCACTCACCGCAACATTGTTGGCATGTTTGCGATTGAGCATGGTCATTACAATCCAGTTATGCTCTGTTGAGCGAGCTTCTCTGGCGTAAAACTGCTGTTCGTTCTCAGCATCAAACATTTTAAAGCGTGCTTCGTCTGCAAATGAATCTATTTCTTCATCTGTTAATTGTTGTAACTCTTTAAAGTCATCTAATGTGCTAAATACCACTTTGTTGCTGGCATCTAAAATCAACAACTCGCCTTGGTGACTAAATAGACTGGGCCTAAGGCCTGCAAAATAATCAAACATCAGTGAGCCTTCAACGACGCCGGTAAAGGTATTTTCAATATAAATCGGTGCTGATACTGCAACTATAGGTAAAGAGCCAAAACCGCGGCCCTTAAATATTGTTGAGATATAACCAAGCTCATTATTAGGCGCATTGATAAAGTAATCTCTATCTGCCACATTGGCGCGAATGTTTGACTGCTGCAAACTAATCGCTAACGATTGTGGATAAAAGTGAGTGACATCAGCAAGGGCATCAACAATGATTTGTGTTCTAAAATCAGGGTATAGATTTGCCATATTTTCAAGGGCAATTTGACGAGGAACTCCATTGGCTATACTTCTGGCAGTAAGTACCACCCCTTTTTTATGGTGATCGAGGTGACCATCAATTGTGCGTGCGATTTCTTTGGCTTTTTCTTTTAACTGTGCATTTATCTCATACTCAATGCGCGCATAATGGTTATTGGTTAGTACTACTGAGGTTAATATAACTACCAGCACAACCAGCAAAGTAACAACATAATTAAGTATTTTATAGAGTGACGAATAATGTTTATGCCACGAATAGCGGCTAAAGAAGAAGCTTAGTAAATCAATAACAGATAAGTAAATTGCCGCATTTAAGCAGTATTTAGCAAGTGCGATGGCAATGGTTAAAATTGGAAGACCTAAAAAGAAATGGCCAAAACTCCAAAGTAAAGGTAAACCAATTACAAACCAAAACAGCATGCCTCGTAAAAAAACTGGCCGCGCTTTTGACAAACAGAATACCTGCAAGCAGATGAGCTCTAAAGCAAACACAATGGAAGGCCAAGCATGCCCCCAGCGGTAAAAAATAAACCCTGTACTTAAAATAAAGGTGATTATTGCGAACCGCCAACCGAATAGCAGCAAGCTTAAGATCACAAAAAACTGACCAAGAAGAAATTCTGAGCTATCTAAAAACCAAATTGGTAATAAATTAACAACTCCCGCAATACAACCAAGCAGTACTGCGGCTAAAAAGTTGAAATATGAAGGCTTATTTTGAAGCAAAAAAGGTATCCTAACTTCATAGTGATACCTTTAAATTAAAAGAAAATTAAACTTTTTGCCACTTTAATTAACATGCTGGCATTCATGACTTTCTATTTGCAGCACACTTTTTCCAATTTTAAAGCGCGATTGCAATAGTTTTTCGACCTTTAAGCGACATGCTTCGTCATGCTTTTCAACGGTACAATGCTGTTTTAAAACAACGTGCGCGCCAACAATAATGTCTTTGTCTTGGCGCATTACCGTGACATTATGAACATTTTGTACATGTTCAACCGAAGCGATACTTTGTTCAATATCAGCTACATTCGGCAGCTTACTTCTATTTTCAAGTAAGCCTTGAATACAACGAATGATCACTTTAACCCCAGTAAACAAGACAAAGGTAGCAATCAACATACTCGAAATAATATCAATTTCGGCCCAGCCAGTTAGGTGGATTAAAATACCAGCGAAGAAGGTTGAAACCGTTGAAATTAAATCAAAAAACGAGTGTAAAAACACCGCATACACATTAATGCTTGCTTTGCGCCCTTTGTATAGCACCCATGCTGCAGCACCATGAAACAAAAAACCAATAGCTGAAATGACCGACATTAAATAGCTATTAATTTGTAAATCATGACCATCGCTATGATGAAGGTAGCGCTCACCCCCTTCATAAAGAATAATTAAGCTAATGCTTAAATATAAGATGCCATTGATCAAACCACCCGTAAGCTCTGCGCGCTGGTAGCCATCATTAAAGTTTTTCGCGAAATATATCGCCATGCTTGAGGCAATAAGCGCGATGAATAAAGAACTGTTATGAACAAACAAATGCCCAGCATCAGCAAGTACAGCAAGCGAATTCGAATAATAGGCGCCAATAACCTGTATCACCATAAACGAGCACGTTATAGCTAAGGCAATCAACAAGCGGCGTCTAGATGCTTGGTGTGTTGTAATATCTGTCATGAAGAAGTGAAATACCTATCAGCTGGAAATGCGGTAATGATATAAAGTCTCAATTGTAATACGCAGCGCACTTAAACGCACTAAAAACTTAGTTAATAGTCCCTTTTTGAAAGTTTTTTGCACGATGTGTTACTAATAAGAAAGGAATTAGCAGCGAATAAGTAAACTGAATCACTCACTTGTAAGCTAAAAAATATTAAGGCGTTAACAACACATGTTGTTAACGCCTTTTACTCGAAGCAGATTTAAAAAGCAGGCTATTAAACTTTAAACTGACTGACTAAATCTTTAAGGTGCTGAGCACGCGATAATAAGCTTTGCGTACCACGCTGTTGTTGCTCTGCGTTATCATGTATTTGCATTGCACTGTCTGAAATATCATGAGCCGACTGATTGATATGCTCAACCACCGTGCCCTGCTCTTCTGTGGCTGCTGCAACTTGGTGATTGCCTTGGCTGATAATCTCAAACTTCTGCTGAATAGACTGAAGTGCAGACACTGCAATATGCGTAAGCTCAGTCACTTTTTGACTACTTTGCGTACCTTCGGCAATCGCTTCTTGTGATTGCAATGATGAGCTTTGTAAACGCGAAATCTGTTCCCTAATTTCAGAAGTCGATGTTTGCGTACGCTGTGCAAGTGAGCGTACTTCATCAGCGACGACCGCAAAGCCACGACCTTGCTCACCCGCTCTTGCCGCTTCAATTGCCGCATTGAGTGCCAATAAATTAGTTTGTTCTGAAATTGCATTGATTACTTCAACAACCGAGTTGATCTCAGCTGCTTGATTTGCAAACTCACCGATACTTTTATCAACCGTGATCAAAATGTCATTCAGTTCATTCATGGTTTGCGCTGTGGCAGCCATACTTTGATTGGTTTGCACGGTTTCTCGTACCGCTTCTTCCGTGTCGCTTGCTGTGCGATGAGCAATATCAGATACCTCGTTAATAGTTTGCCCCATTTCTGTAATAGCTGTGGCAACTTGATCGGTTTGCGCGCGCTGATCTTCGGTAGCAACAAAGGTTTTATTGGCAAAGCTCGCAAGATCGTCAATCCCTTCTCGCATAGCTTGCTCGGTAACACTTATTTCATCTACCAGCTCGGCTACTTTACCAATAATGGCATTAAAGCCCTTAGCAAGATGTCCCAGCTCATTATCAACACTGTCATCTAAACGTTTTGTTAAATCACCGCCGTGACCTGCCATGCCCAGTAGTTCATCACCAACACTGCGTATTTTCTTACTTAGCCAATTAGCAAAATAAAGTGTAAGCACCAAAAAGATACCCGCAAGCACAACACTTACGATAATCGACATCCAAACGACTGTATTAATCGCGCTTGATATCTCTTGCTTAGGCTGAACCGCTACAAGAGTAAGGCCTGTTCCTTCAATTGGCATAACCCCAGCATAAACATCTTCATCTGCGAGCTCGACTTGCGATAGAGTAAAGCCAGTATGTTTACTGCTCAAAAAGCTTTGTAATGCGCTTAATGAAGCGACGCTTGTGACTTGTTTACCAATATAAGCATCGTTTGCGTGTGCAATAATTCGCTTGCTGTCATCAATTAAGAATAAATACCCTTGCTCACCAATTTTACGCGACGTAACAATGCTAGAAATATCTGAAATATCATAACCAAGCCCCGCCACACCGAGTCGTTGCCCTGCAATTTCAACCAAGGTGTTAACGTATAAAGTGAGGTGTCCACCCTGCTCACTCACATCTAAAGCGAGCGCTTGGCGTTTATCTGAGCTAATAAAGTCAAAAAACCAACTGTCTCTTGGCTCACTTTGTGAGATTGATTTGAAAAAGCCGTCTTGTGTGTAATAACTCATTGAGTTTTTGCTTACCCAAAACACTGATGATGCACCGCTTTTTCTTTGTAAGTCAGCAAAGTACGCCATGACACGCTGATGAATTGGCGAGCTTTTCTCACCTTCGCTCATCCACGTATGCAGCATTTGGTTTTCAGCTAACGACTGTGACACAGAGATGGGGTAACGCATTTGAGCGTCAATTTCGGCAGCCACTTTACCCACAGCGTCAGGCAATAATTGCTTTTCGGTTTGTTGGTAATAAAGCCGAGAGAATTGGCTGGTATTGATTAAGGCGCTAACCACAGTGACAACAAACAATGCAATTAACACAAAACTAATAAAAATAGTGCGCAGCGATAGATTTCGCATTCAGCAAGCCTCATACTTAATGGTGGAGTTTTGGTTTTAGATCATCCTTGCGTCCTATCAATAATTTTAGGTAACAAGTCGGTGTTAAGCAATTGCTATTTAAGCTTTTACTGTTGTTTTTGTATGAATAATTATCAAACTCAAACAGAATAGGAACAACCGCCAACTTGTACCTTTTTACTAGTTAAAATAATAGCTACAAACAGCTCACTGAAAAAAGCCGTGCTTATTATGACCCTGCTATTATTGCCATTTTTTGCCTGTAGGTTTTTGGCGACATGCCATACCAGCGATGAAATGCATGATGAAATGCACTAATTTCAGAGTAGCCACATAAAAAGGCGATCTCAGTAACTGAAAGATCTGTTTCGTTTAACAACGACACACTTTTTTGCTGTCTTAAACTTGCTAATTCGTTACTAAAACTTGTGCCCTCTTTTGCAAGACGGCGCTGCAGCGTTTTTTCACTCATATTAAGTGCTTTTGCCATTGCTTTACTGGTGGTTTGGCCTTGAATTAAATGCTCTTCAAGTAAAATTCTCAGTACCTGCGTCACATTCGTTTGCGTCACTAGTTTCATCTGGCTTGATAACACAGGCTCACTATCGGTATTTTCGCTAAAAAACAGGCTATGGGTCGTTGCGCCGTATTCAATGTTGCAATTAAAGTGCGTATTAATCTCACTATGTGGCTCTTTACGCTGCAAACAAATTCGCGTTGGGTGCCAATCTTTTCCCTTTACAGTGCGTGCTATTTTTACACAAAACGCCATGGGCGCTTCGTAGCTTAGCAGTGACATATCACGTTCACCATCACTAAAGTTAAAGCGAAGCTCATACTCACTACCGTGATCGATCAAAGATACATTATGGGTATCGCCCATTAATTTTTGATAACGCAATATCAGCCGAAAAGCACTCAATAACTGAGTTGACTGAATAATCGCCATGCCTACCACCGGAATAGCGCGTACATTCATGTTACTGCCAACATAAAGACCTAAATGGGTGTTTGGTAACATGGCTTGCGCCTGCTTCCAAAGCATACTGACACTGGCTTGTGGGTATCGGGCTGTTTGGCTACTTAATTCTGCCAAAGGAATATTTGCCGCTGCAAACAATTCATTAATTGGTAAACCCTGCCACTTAAACGACTCAGCCATAGCACGAAGCCACCAGCTTGATAAGGTTCTCATGCACGTCCTAAATAAACAATTTAATGACCTATATTATCAAGTAAATAAAAGAATAAAAGCCTATTGTTAACCTGTAATTAACAAAGGAGACAACAATATGGGCACTGTAGCAAGTAAACGCGAGTTCGCGAGCTTTAAAGAGTTTTACCCCTATTACTTACAAGAACACAAAAATAAAGTCTGTCGACGCTTACATTTCATTGGCAGTTGGATTGTTTTGGCTATTTTGTTTGCCGCTATTTATCAGCAGCAATATAGCTGGCTAATTTTATGCCCAGTTGTGGGCTATGGCTTTGCTTGGGTTGGTCATTTCTTTTTTGAAAAAAATCGCCCCGCTACTTTTACACACCCTTTTTATAGCTTTATTGGTGATTGGGTCATGTTTAAAGACATTATTATTCGCAAAGTACCATTTTAGGAAAACACCATGACCATGAAACACACAGTATCAGAGCAAGAATGGCAAGCCCGTGTTGAGCTTGCTGCCGCGTATCGCCTAGTTGCTTTATATGGCTGGGATGATTTAATTTTTACCCATATTTCAATGCGCGTTCCCGGCACAGACAACGAATTTTTGATAAACCCGTATGGCATGATGTTTCACGAAATTACCGCATCAAGTCTTATCAAAGTAGATCAACAATGTAATAAGCTGCATGACAGTGAATACCCTGTTAATCCTGCGGGGTTTAATATCCATAGCTGTATTCATATGGCGCGTGATGATGCCCATTGCGTTATTCACACCCACTCACTCAATGGCACGGCAGTGTCTGCTAACAAAGACGGCTTATTGCCTATCTCTCAGCAAGCTGTTGTTGTGCACTCAGGTTTGGGTTATCACGACTACGAGGGCATTGCCCTTAATCCTGCAGAGCAAGACCGTTTAGTGAATGACCTAGGTTCTAATAACTTTCTAATGCTACGTAATCATGGCCTATTAACAGTAGGTAAAACGGTCGCTGATGCATTTTTGTTTATGTATGTTTTTGAAGCTGCATGCGCTGTACAAACTCGTACTTCACAAAATACCGAGCAACTCGTACAAGTACCTAGCGCGATTATTGAGGGTATCAAAGGGCAAACTGAAGTTGCTACTAAGGGACTGGGTGGCGCAATTGCTTGGCCTGCCTTACTGCGCTTACTCGACAATAAAAGTCCGGGTTACGATCAATAAGGATATACCATGCAAATTGATATCATGACTAAAATAGTGCTGCCTTTAGCACTATTTATCATCATGTTTGGCATGGGCTTAGGGCTTAAAAAGCAAGACTTTGGGGCATTATTTATCAGCCCCAAAGCACTTTCAATAGGCTTAAGCTGCCAACTACTGTTATTGCCTAGCGTTGCGTTTGTATTAGCAATGAGTTTTACCTTGACCCCAGAGCTCGCTATAGGTTTGATTTTAGTGGCTTGCTGCCCTGGCGGTGTGACCTCAAACCTTTATACCTATTTATTCAAAGGGGATGTTGCGCTGTCAATAAGTCTAACAACGCTAGCCACATTTATCTCACCCTTTACCTTGCCACTGATTATGCATTTTGCCATGCAAACATTGAGTGTGCCGGGCCACGAATTCGCTTTGCCAGTGATTAAAACCATAGTGCAAATGCTGATGATAACGGTGCTTCCTGTTTGCTTAGGAATGGTATTTAATCACTTAAAACCCCATTTGAGCTTGAAAATAGAACCCTTTATACGTCGTTTTTCGAGTGTGTTCTTAATTGTGATAGTGCTTAGCATTATTCATAAAAATGCTGACCAAATGCTGAGTTTTTTTGCGACCAGTGGCATTGCAACGCTGACATTAAACCTCAGCACGCTGTTACTAGGGCTGTTTTTTGCAAAAATATCGGGCTTAGATCACAAGCAACAAATGAGCATTGCGGTTGAAGTTGGGCTACAAAATGGCACCCTTGCCATTTTAATTGCGAGTACCTTAATCAATAATGCCGCCATGGCAATTCCTGGAGCAACCTATAGCTTATCAATGTTTGTAACGGGTTATATTTTTTGTCGCTTATTTAGCGCGCATCATACAAAACACCTTGCCATTCTCAACAAAGCATAAAAGCCAAAGTGATGACTAAAAACAAGGAAGTTTTTAATCACACAGTAATAAAAAATAGTTAAAATTTGAGATAACCAAACGAGTCTAAAACACACCTAATAACAAAGTTCATCACCCATCCTAACTATTAATTTTTTTATTTATTTTTCATAACTATACCTAAATCATTAGTTATAATTTTTGCTCTGTGGTCAGTCTTGTTTAATAAGATATTTTCGTTCACTATCAATTTATGGCTTGTTATATAGGGACATATTGTGGCCGAACTTAATAACTCTAAATTGCCCGTTCATGTTGCTGAATTAAAGTTTGCACTTGATAACGTACCCGCATACGTTTACATAAAAAATGAGCTCGGGCATTACGTTTATGCTAATAAGCTTACCTTGGGTTTATTTGCTTGCTCTGAGCAAGAATTACAACATAAAAGTGATGTGGACTTTTTCCCAATTCCTGACGTAAAAAAGCTAGCCAAAATAGACAAGCGGGTGCTCAGCGGTGAGCGTACCCGTGAAGAAGTTGAGCTTACCTTTCCCGACGGACACCAATATATTTTCTGGGAAGTGAAAACCCCTATTATTTGCGACACAGAGCCGAACAAAGTCATCGGCATTTTAGGTATTGCAACAGACATTACCGAACGAAAACACCTTGAAGAACAACTCCTTTATGCTGCCTCTACCGACCCGTTAACTGAACTTTTAAACCGCCGCTATTTTTATATTCGTTTATCGCTTGCGTTACAAATGAGCAAGCGCGACCAAAACTATGGCGCGGTGATATTTATCGACCTGAATAAGTTTAAAAAGTTAAACGACCAATATGGCCACAACACAGGCGATGCTTACCTTGTTGAAATTGCTAATCGAATGAAAACGGTTGTGCGCGAAAAAGACTGTTTAGCTCGCATTGGTGGCGATGAGTTTGTTGTATTACTTGAAGGGCTTGGTCGTGATGAGCAAACAGCTAAACACAACGCTCATCGTGTTGCCGATAAACTGCAAACAGCAATAGAAGCTCAATTTAAGTATCAAAATATAAAATATCTTGGCTCTGCAAGCGTCGGAGTCACCATGTTTTTAGGTACACAAAAAACTGCTGAAGAGATCGTGGCACAAGCTGATCAGCACATGTATTTGATAAAACATGCACTGAATTATTAATACAATGCATAAAGAATAAAACTGCACTTAAATAGGTAACGATTACAAATCAATAGCGTGCTTTGCTTTGTGGTGGTAATCTGAGCAGTGAAAAATAATATTAATTGTATTAAGGAAAGTACATGGACCCCGTTTCTAGCATTTTAGACCTGTTGTTAAATGTAGAAGTCTTTCTTCTAATTTTTGTTTTAGTGCTACTAAAAAGTAGCGTTAAATTTGTGCCGCAAAATCGTGCCTGGTTAATCGAGCGTTTTGGTAAGTACCATTCTACCAAAGAAGCCGGCTTAAACTTTATTGTGCCATTTATCGACCGTATTGCCGCTGACCGCAGCTTAAAAGAACAAGCGCAAGATGTGCCTTCGCAGTCTGCTATCACTAAAGATAACATCTCGCTTATCGTCGATGGTGTGCTGTATTTCCGCGTGCTTGACCCGTATAAAGCCACTTATGGTGTTGATGACTATGTATTTGCGGTTACTCAGCTATCGCAAACAACGATGCGTTCTGAACTTGGTAAAATGGAACTAGATAAAACCTTTGAAGAGCGCGACATGTTAAACACCAATATAGTTACCGCGATTAACCAAGCATCTGAGCCTTGGGGTATTCAGGTTTTACGTTACGAAATTAAAGATATTGTGCCACCTAATTCTGTAATGGAAGCCATGGAAGCACAAATGAAAGCTGAGCGTGTAAAACGTGCGCAAATTTTAGAGTCTGAAGGTGACCGTCAGTCTGCCATCAACGTGGCAGAAGGTAAAAAGCAAGCCCAAGTCCTTGCTGCCGAAGCTGAAAAAGCCGAGCAAATTTTACGCGCTGAAGGTGAAGCGAAAGCGATTATCGCCGTTGCTGAAGCACAAGCAGATGCACTGCGTAAAGTAGGTGAAGCCGCTGACACCGAACAAGGCCAAAAAGCAATTCAACTCGACCTTGCCACAAAAGCCATTGCTGCTAAAGAAGCCATTGCTCGTGAATCATCTGTGGTATTACTTCCTGAAAGTGGTACTGACGCAAGCTCGCTTGTAGCTCAAGGTATGTCTATTATTAACTCTTTGAATAAAAAGCAACAAAGTTAGGTGAGCTAATGGCATTTTTAGATACCCATTTAGCCGAAGCACTGATGATTATAGGTGTTATCGCGCTAATTGTTGAAGTTGCTGTACTGGGTATGAGTACCTATGTATTACTGTTTTTAGGCTTATCTTTATTTGCCAGTGGCTTACTAATGAATATAGGTCTACTTGATACGAGTTACACTACCGCGCTTTGGAGCAATATCGTGTTTACTCTTGGTTTTGCACTCGTGCTTTGGAAACCTCTCAAACGCATGCAGGATAAAACCGATACTAAGCCGATACATAGCGATTTTGCTGAGCTTACCTTTGTCGTTAATGCCGATGTTGATGATAAAGGGTTAACCACACATCAGTATTCGGGTATTACATGGCAATTAAAAAGTCAGTCTCCCATTGCTGCTGGTAGCACAGTAAAAGTAACCGACAAACAAGTTGGTGTACTTTGGGTAGAGGCGGTATAACTCAGCAATAGTTAAACCTCATTTAGAGCCAAAACTCTATTTAGTTTTGTAACCGTGTTTGCTATGGTTAGAAGCACTCACGGTTACAAGCAAGGTTGCGAAAATGAACAATAACAAGGCACTCGTTGTAGAAGGTGGCGCAATGCGTGGTATTTTTGCCACTGGCGTACTAGATGCTTTTATTCAAGCCAATTACCAACCTTTTAATCAATGCTATGGTGTTTCTGCCGGAGCCACTAACATTGCTGCCTATTTGTGCGCCCAATACAAACGTAACCATGCAGTGATCACCGATTACTCTTGCCGACCAGAGTTCATCGATTTTATTCGTTTTATCAAAGGTGGTCACCTGTTTGATTTAGACTGGCTGTGGCAAGAAACCATCCGTGATATTCGTCTAGATCTCGACACCTTCGAAAAACAAGCTAGTGAATTTTATATTGTCACAACCAACATACAAACTGGACAGGCAGAGTACTTAAAAGCAAATGCAACTCATCTTGAACAGCAATTAAAAGCCTCTTGTGCGCTGCCGATTGCTTATCGAGAATTTCCTGTTATCGACAATTTGCAACTTACTGATGGTGGCGTGGCAGATTCTATTCCAATCCGTAAAGCATACGAGATGGGCAATAAGGAAATCACCGTTATTTTATCTCAGCCTCTTGGCTATAAGAAAAAGCCTTCAAAAGCGCCTTGGTTCGTCAAACGTCTTTATAAAAACACCCCTGCATTAGCAGAAGCCACCTTAAGACGCGCAGAAAATTACAATCAAAGCATTGATTTTATTACCAACCCACCAAGCGATTGTAAAATTAATATTATTGCACCGCCACCCAACTTTGCAGTTGGTCGAACAACAAAATCATTTGAAAAACTCAGTGCGGGCTATGAAATGGGCTTAAATGCGGGCTCAAATTTTTTAACTCAAGTTGCCTAAGCTAACGCTTTAAAAATAGGAACAATTTTTAAGCGTTTTCGATGTCATTGGCTATACTTTTAAGAGTTATGTTAGCCAAGGATTGACCATGAAACTCCCCCTACCTTTTATTATTGCCTGCAGGCTTTTAATACTCTCTTTTCTATGTTTGTTTTCATTTTTTAGCCAAGCCATTGAGTGGCCTCAACAAGTGCAAACGTCACAAGGCACACTCATTGTTTACCAGCCACAACCCGAGAAACTAAACGGTAATACTTTAACAGCCCGTGCAGCAATGTCATTTTCGGTTTCAGACAATGACGCTGTGTTTGGCGTATTTTGGTTTAGAGCTAAACTAGATACTGATCGCGAAAACGATACCGTCACCGTTCGCAATATCACTGTCACCGATGTACGCTGGCCTGAATCAAAAGATGCAGAAGAACAAAAATTTACTGCTGTCGTTAATGAAGCAATAAAAGCCAGTCAATTCGAAACCTCGCTTTCGCAACTCACCGCCAGCCTTGAAAGTGCAGAAGCAGCAGAACAAAGTTTAACGCAGTTAAAAACCGACCCTCCAACGATTATTTTCAAAGAGCAACTGTCGGTATTATTGAGTTTTGATGGTGAACCTAAGTTTAGTAAAATTGAAAACAGCCAATATGAGCGCGCTTTAAACACCGCCATGACAGTGATTAAAGATAGCAAAAGCAAACTTTGTTATCTCACCGATGGGCAATTTTGGTATCAGGCAAAACAAGCCAAAGGGCCTTACGAATATACTCAGTCGCCGCCGACTGAACTTGTAAAAATGCTTCCTAAAGATACCGAAAGCTCAGATCTAAGTGCACCACCAGCTATTGTTGTAGCCACTAAACCCACCGAACTTATTGCAACTGATGGCGCAGCTAAATGGAAAAGCTTAACCGGTGGCGAGCTCATGTATGTGTTTAACACTGAAACCCCGTGGCTACGTGAAATGCAAACGAATAACATGTATGTCTTGTTATCTGGGCGCTGGTATCGTGCAAAACAACAAACAGGCCCATGGACATTTGTACGCGGCGATGAACTACCCGAAAGCTTTGCCAATATTCCACCTGAATCAGATTTAGGGGGCCTCAGAGTTTCAGTTGCCGGTACTGAAGAAGCTGAAGAAGCTGTATTAGATGCAAAAGTGCCGCAAACAGCGGCTATCAGCCGTAAAGATACCAGTTTAACTGTGTACTATGATGGCCAACCTAAGTTTGAACGTATTCCGGGCACGCAAGTTTCTTATGCTATTAATACGGATGCACAAGTGCTGCAAATTAAAGGCAAATATTATGCAGTCGATAATGCGGTGTGGTTTAAGGCAGATTCCGCACAAGGGCCTTGGCTTGTTGCTGATAGCATTCCAAAAGATGACATCGCAAAAATTCCTCCAAGTTCCCCCGTTTACAACGTCACTTACGTCGAGATATACGAATCAACTCCTGAGGTGGTGTATGTTGGTTATTACCCAGGTTACATGTGGTCGTACCCTTATTATGGTGTGCCAGTGTATGGAACGGGTTGGTATTACCCGCCATACTGGGGCGGTGGCTACTACTACCCTCGCCCACCAACTTGGGGGTTTAATATTGGCTATAACAACTGGACGGGTTGGTCGTTTGGCTTAAGTTGGAGCAATGGTTTTTTAAATCTAGGGATGAATTGGAATGTTGGTTGGCCAACCCATTATCGACCTTATCATTGCTGTAATGGCTGGTATGGCGGTGGTTACCGCGGCCCAGTTATTATCAATAATGGCAACATCAATATTGGTAACAAGATTAATGTCGGCCATAAACCTGGCCACCATAATAAACAACCAAGACATAACATTTATAAACGCGATCAAAGTAAATCTCGTCTTGCTTCAAAGCAGCAAGTGAAACGCGATTTAAAAACAGCCATCAGCCAACGCGATAAAGCAAACAACGTGTTTGCGGATCAAAAAGGTAACGTGCTCAAGCGTGATGCCGATAAATGGCAACAACGTGTTGAAGGTAAATGGCAAACTCTCCCCGCTGATAAACAGCAACAAATCAAAGATCGGGCACAAAATATTGACCGCCAACAAGTGCAAAATAAATTGCAAAGCATAGATAAAAGTAAAGCGAAGCAAACATTGCAGCAACGCCAGCACACTCAAAATAGGCAACAAAATCGTATGCAGCAATTAAATAGGGCAAATAGAGCACGTCAGCAAGGTATGCAGCGCCAACAAATGCGCCGTAATACACAAAGACAAATGCCTCGGCAAATGCCTAATCGCGGTCATTAATGTACAAATAGGAACAAAACAAAGCCAGTGTAAATACTGGCTTTGTTATCTAAACCAGAGCCAACACACCTCTGTGGCTACCTTTAAGTCGTAATAGATATGCCTCTTAAGAAAAAGCCTGCAAAACAATTGCAAAAACTTGCTTAAAACTATTTCTCTATTAGTTTTAATACTAAGTCCTTACAAAAATTTGCACGCTCATGTTAAATAACTACACCGTTCGTACGCGATTAGCCGTCTTGGCTTTGTTACCGGTTACAGTTTTTGTGATCACCTCTATTTTTACAATGTCTATTATGTCGGGCATGGTAAAAGGCATCGACAGTTTGTATGACGATAGAGTCATCCCCCTTGAGCAGATAAAAACAGTATCGGACAATTACGCAGTTAGCATTGTTGATCTATTCCATAAATACCGCGCTGAGCAAATTTCAAAAACTGACTTTCTATCCGCCGTTGAAAATGCAAAAAATGTTGCTGATAGCAAATGGAAAAGCTACTTAGGGACCAAGCTAACCACAGAAGAGCAGCGCTTAGTTAATATCGTGGAAAAGAATCTCGCTGTAGTAGAAAGCGAACTAAGCACATTTTTAAACCAAGTAAAAAGTGACCAACTTAAAGCAGTACCTAACGAGGTATTCGTAAAAAATCTTTACGATGTGTTTGACCCTCTCAGTGAAAGCTATCAAGGTCTAATAAGCTTACAAATCAATGAGGCTAACAAGTTTAAAAACGCCGCAGATAAAGATTTTGCTCAAGTCAGTATCGCTATGACTGCCTCTATCACTATATTAATAATTTTATTATTGGCTATTGCCTTTATTATATACCGCTCTATCCATAACCCATTGTTATCGTTAAGTGAAACGATAGGTTCTATCTCTGAAAATGCCGATTTACGTCTGCGCGCAAAAACCCATGGTAATGACGAAATAGCCCAAGCAGCAAACCACTTTAATGCCATGATGGAACGCATTCATGCACTAGTAAATGATGTAACCAGCGCAACACTCACCCTTTCATCTGCTGCTGAGCAAATGAACTCAATTAGCGACCAAGTTGCAAGCACAGCCACAGAGCAAGAACATCAATCAGCAATGATTGCCACTGCCATTACACAGATGAGCAGTGCCATTGAGCAAGTGGCCGCAAATGCATTATCAACATCAGAAAAAGCCACTCACACTGATAAAACAGCCAAGCTGGGTCAGCAGTCTGTGCAAGAAAATATCGACGCAATAAACCGTTTATCACATATCGTTAATGCGAATACAAAATTAATCAATGAGTTAAATACACAATCAACCGATATCAATCAAGTCGTTATGATGATCCAAGGCGTTGCAGAACAAACCAATTTACTTGCTTTAAATGCAGCTATTGAAGCGGCACGCGCTGGTGAGTCGGGTCGCGGTTTCGCAGTCGTAGCCGATGAAGTAAGGCAGCTTGCACACAACACGCAAAAAGCCACAGCCAGTATTAACGAAATGATCAGTAAACTACAAACAATGGCGCAGCAAGCAGTGACCGCCATGGGTAATGCTGACGAAAGTGCTAAACAAAGTGTTGAATACGCAGAACGCTCATCACAATTACTGACTGAAATTACTCAAGAAATGGCACTTATCGCCGATATGAACAACCAAGTATCCACCGCAACGGATGAGCAAACCACTGTTGCCAACGAACTAAGTTGTAATATTAATGAATTTAGTAGTAGCATTTCACTGGTTAGCGAAAGCTCGCAACAAAATGCTCAAGCCAGCCAAGAATTGGCCTCACTGGCTTCGCGTCTACAACAACAGGTGCATGTTTTCAAAGTATAGTCGTATAAACGTGCGCTCAAAAAAGGACTTAAATTAATGAACAGAGCAATACTGATATTTCTAATGACATTTGCTCTGTCGAGTCTACAAGTATTAGCTCATGAACAAATTGTTATTCAGCTTGCTAAACCTAGCTATAACGATGCGGCGAAAAATCAATATATTCACGATATTCTCGACAAAAGTTTTGCCGCAATGGGTGCGGATGTTGTACTGCTTTACAATATTAGGCCTATGAATAATAAACGTGTTGTAGAGCAGCTAAGCCATAATAAAACAATTACCTTAGCATGGCTTTCTTTACCCCAGCAGCAAACTGATTCATTAGTCAGAACGACTATTCCTCTCTACAAGGGCTTACACGGCCAACGTTTGCTTATTATCCGCCATGAAGATCAAGAAAAGTTTAGCAAAATCGAAACCCTTGCTGATTTAACTCCCTTGGTTGGCCTACAAAAACAGAGCTGGTCTGATTATAGCGTACTGAAAAACAATGGTTTAACAGTCAATGGCGAGCTTGATTACCCAGGCATGATCAAAGCCCTTGAAACAGGGCTCGGTGATTACTTTCCACGCTCAGTACTGGCTATTGGTAGCGAACTAAATAAACTAAAGCAGTTCAATTTTGTTATTGCACCAAACATTATGTTGCAATACCCCAGCGACTATTACTTTTACTTAAGCAAAGAAAATCAACACATTAGAGATATACTAGAACAAGGTATGCAAAAACTGCAGCAATCAGGTGAACTTGAGAAGCTCTATTTGCAATACTTTGGAGATGTTGAAAAACAATTTTCTTTAAAGCAACGTCACATCATAACGCTAAAAAATAAGGAGTAAGCATGCTAAAAGCGCTGATAATCATCATTATGACATTGGCGATTTTTGCTGCGGGTTTTATAGCTGGAGTGTACAGTTTACCTATTTTAACTGAACAACCAGCACCCGATATTGCTATTTTGAAGCAGCATCAAGGTCGATCGCAGTTTAGTGCAACGTTTAAGCCCGGCCTCAAAGGCTCAGATCGCTTTCATTATGGTGATGGCATGGTGTATCTAACCAATGATGCTATTTCTATGCAAGGCACGTTATCACCAGGTCCCGACTATCAACTTTATCTATCACGAAATTTCATTGATAACGAAGACGATTTTTTAGCACAAAAAGGCACCATGCAGCGTATTGCGGGGGTACGTTCGTTCAATGGCTTTAAGCTAGTTGTACCACAAGGTATTGATGTCGGCGATTACAATACAGTGGTTATTTGGTGTGAAAGTTTTGAGGAGTTTATTACTGCAGCACAGTACCAATAGCTGTATTAATAAAAACAAAGCCGCCTTTGGAGAGGGCGGCTTTAAAGCGGCAGCTATGGGTGTGAGCTGCCTAATCAAGAGTCATTGTTTATGCAACTAATTAGGCTGCATCTTCTGTGCTTTGAGTTTCATCGCTGTGGCGAATTAAGTAATCAAATGCACCTAAGCTTGCCGTTGCACCACTGCCCATAGCAATAATGATTTGCTTAAACGGCGTTGTTGTTGCATCACCTGCCGCGTAAACACCCGGTAATGATGTTGCACCTTTGCTATCAATTTCGATTTCGCCAAAGCGAGTCAGTGATAACGCTGAACCTTTTAACCATTCAGTGTTTGGCACCAAGCCGATTTGCACAAAGATACCTGCAAGCTCAAGTGATTTTTCATCGCCAGAGATGCGATCAATATAGCTTAAGCCTGTTACTCGTTTACCATCACCAACAACTTCTGTCGTTTGCGCGTTTTTGATAATAGTAATGTTGTTTAAGCTATTTGCTTTACGAATAAGTACTTCGTCAGCACGTAAGGTATCAGCAAATTCAAGCACAGTGACATGCTCAACAATGTTTGCAAGGTCGATTGCAGCTTCAATACCAGAGTTACCACCGCCGATAACAGCTACAGCTTTGCCTTTAAATAACGGACCATCACAGTGAGGACAATAAGCAACGCCATGACCGCGATACTCTTTCTCACCTGGCACGTTCATTTCACGCCAGCGTGCACCGGTTGCTAACACCACTGACTTAGCATTTAAGACCGCGCCATTTTCTAGCGTAATTTGATAATTATCTTGCTTAGTAAGCGATGCCGCACGTTGGTTTTGCATTACATCAACATCGTATTCTTTTACGTGCTCTTCAAGTTGTGCAACCAATTTAGGGCCTTCGGTCGCTTTAACTGATATAAAGTTTTCAATTGCTAATGTGTCTGATACCTGACCACCAAAACGCTCTGCAATCACACCCGTATTTAAGCCTTTACGTGCTGAATAAATTGCCGCAGAAGCGCCTGCAGGGCCACCACCAACAACAAGTACATCGAATAACTCTTTATCGTTCAGTGCTTCGGCTTGGCGTGCAGCCGCTTTGGTATCTACTTTATTTAAGATATCAGTCAGGTTTACAGCGCCTTGGCTGAATAACTCACCATTTAAGTACACAGCCGGTACTGCTAACACATTACGCTCGTTCACTTCGTCTTGGAACAAGGCGCCATCAATCATCGTAGCCGTAACATTTTCATTGTGTGCCGCCATCAGGTTAAGTGCTTGCACTACTTGCGGACATGTTTGACAACTCAATGAAATATACACTTCAAAGTTAAGCGGCCCAGGCAATGATTTAATTTGTTCAATTTCAGTCTCTGATGCCTTACTTGGATGACCGCCTGTATGCAGTAGAGCAAGGATCAAACTGGTGAATTCGTGGCCCATAGGCACACCCGCAAATGTGATTTGCGTATTGTTAATAGGTGAAGATACCACCATAGATGGACGACGCACATCTTGGCTAGGGTTATCTCGCACCGAAAATTTGTCGCTTAACGAAGCTAAATCGTTTGCTAAGTTTTTAAGTTCTGTTGATTTATTGCTGTCATCCAAGGCGATAAGCAGCTCAACAGGGCTGGTAATAGAAGCAAAGTGGCTTGTTAATTGGTTTTTGATATTCGTATCTAACATGGCTTAGCCCTTGAGTTCAGAATAAATAATCTAGAAAAATTTTAGGGATAACTGCCCATCACCCGCTAATGTGCTTAATGTGAGTTGTGATGGGCAATTAAGGTTGCATTGAGATAGCAAAGCAAAGCTTTGCTATCGTTTAATGCTGTGGCAAATTAGATTTTGCCAACTAGGTCTAGTGAAGGAGCAAGTGTCTCTTCACCTGGCTGCCATGATGCAGGACATACTTCACCGTCGTGGTTAGCAATGTACTGTGCAGCTTGTACTTTACGTACTAACTCTTTCGCGCTACGGCCGATGCCTAAGTCGTGAGTTTCGATTACTTTGATTTCGCCTTCAGGGTTCATTACGAATGTACCGCGAAGAGCAAGACCTTCGTCTTCAATCATCACACCGAAGTTACGTGTAATACGACCTGTAGGGTCACCAATCATTGGGAATTTGATTTTACCAATTGTGTCAGACGTATCGTGCCATGCTTTGTGAGTGAAGTGCGTGTCAGTTGATACTGAGTAAACTTCAACACCCATTTCTTGAAGTTGCTCGTAGTAATCAGCAACATCACCTAGCTCTGTAGGACATACGAAAGTGAAATCTGCTGGGTAGAAGAAGAAGATTGACCACTTACCTAGCACGTCTTTTTCTGTTAGTTCTACAAAGTCACCGTTGTGGTAAGCTGTTGCATTGAATGGTTGTAGTTTTGTGTTAATTAATGAAGTGCTCATAATATTCCTCATTGATGTATTTAAAAAAGTTTAATTAACGCAGCCTTGCGTCTGCTTGATTAATACAATAGAGGTGTGAGCGATCAAAATAAAATTGATTGTTTAGATTAAATTGATTTGTTTTTTAGATTGAAAGTTTGAAAATACCAAAAACTATAAAGCCCTCAATCACTTATGTAATCAAGGGCTTTCACTTCAGGGAATAAAATTACTTACTAAAACCATATAAACTCTTTGGTTTAATGTAGTTAGGCTCAATTCCTTGCTCTTTTGCGGCTGCTAACATCACTTGCTCAATCCAACCTGCATCCATAATGTTCATATAGTTACCATCTGGGTCAAAGTTAATGTTAGATCCCATAACCACCATAAAGGTATCGGTCACTTCAGTGTTGTCTGCTGGTACCTGAAATTGATGAATCGAACCGCCTGGCTCAAACAAATAGCTACCAGCCACTTGTAAATCGTCAGGGTATTCTGTGTAGTGCCAGCTGCCTGCTAGGGTATATAAATGTACAACCCCAGTATGAAAGTGCTTTGGCAAAACCGTACCCGGCTCAAATAAAACACGTAATACCCATACCCCATTTTCAGAATCCAGCATGAGTGGATAAATGTGCACGCCTGGTAAAGCGTTTTTAATTAGCTTTTCATCATTTGTATGAATAGTCAGTAAGAAATCTTGATGATTAATAATATCTGGTAATGCCATATGTGTGCCCTCTTTTCACTTGCTTTCAATAAGTTAACTAGTTGCCTTTAATTTGCTGTGGCGGTATCTGTGCGTGGTTCTTCTTTACAAAGCCCTTGTTCATACGCCCACTGCAATGCATGTTGCATACCTTGCTGTAAGGTAAATTCTGGTTTATACCCAAAAATGTTTTGCGCCTTTTCATTACTGTACGCTGCACTTTTACGACTTAGCATGCGCATGGTCGACGGATTGATATCTGTGGTTTTACCAACAAGGTGATAACACCACTCAATGAACCCTGTTAGCTTTAACGCTAAAGCCAAATTCACTACTGTGACGTGCTTTTTCCCTTGTGCCTGTGCCAAGTAATTAAAATAAACTTGATTAGTCACTTGCTCAGGGCCTGATAGATTAAAAATTTCACCGCTTGCATCGTCGCTCATAGCACTTTGGTAAATGCCTTTGACTAAATCATCAATGTAAACAGGCCCAAACATGCCCTCTGGTACCATAAACTTGCCTTTGGCGATTTCTTGTAATGGGTAAGCTATCCACGGTCTTGAGCCGGGCCCATAGACATCGCCAGGGCGAATTATTGTGACATTGAGTTTTTTACTGGCGTGATAGCTTAGCGATAAATGCTCGCTCATCATTTTCGAATCGTTATAGGCTCTGCCATCAGGGAACAAAGGCGCATCTTCTTTAATATCAGTTTGCCAATCACTACCATAGACGGCCGTCGATGAAATATGAATAAAGCGCTTTACTGTGTTTACAGCCATTGCTGCATCGAGTAAGTTTTTCGTCCAACCCACATTCGCCTGCCATGTTTGCTTATAGCTAAACGCATTTGAAACAATAGCCGCTGTATGAATAACTAAAACGCAGTCATTCATTAATGAGCGCCAACTCGCTGGCTCATTCAAATTACCTGCAACAATGTTAAATTCTTCACAGGGTGTTAAATCAACGCCGCATACATCGACTCCATGCGCCTTAAAGTAGCGCGCAAGTGTCCGGCCAATAAAGCCATTACCACCACTAATAAAAACTTTTGAGTAGTTCATTGTGTGTTCCTCTAAGCACGTTACAGCCTTAATTGCAGCTAGCAGGCCAAATGGTTAATACATTGTTAAACTTTAATGAGCTGCATTACTTTACTTTTAACGCAATTTTTTTTACTTTTTACGCCAACGCACTAAAAAAGAGCACACTATGCCCCGATTAACACAAGCACCCGATCTAATTAGAGCATCTGCTCTACACGGCTATATTGAACTGATCGAAAGTAAATTGGTGAACCCTGACGCACTACTATCGCGCGTTGGTTTAGACAGAAAACAATTACAAGATGCCAATAACTTTGTGCAGTATCAGCAACTCATTCAGCTATTAGAACTCACGGCCAAGGAATTAAACCTGCCCTATTTCGGGCTAGAATTAGGCCGTTGGCAAAGCTTGAATATTTTAGGGTCTGTTGGTTATTTGATGGGCAATTGCGACACCCTTGAAATGGCGCTAAAAAATTTAACTAAGTACTATCATGTTCATCAAAATAGCGCTGACTTACTCCTTGAAGTAGACCAAGACTATGTAAAGCTATCTTTTTTAGTTCGCACTAGCCTAAAGGTAAGTGTTTATCATGGTGCCGACTTAGCCTTAAGTGTTGGGGTCAATTTATTAAAGCAGTTAACCGATGATCAAATAAAACTGTCTCGTTTGGAGCTTCCCCATAGCTGTGATGACAACCAAAGTGTTTATCGCCAAGCGCTAGGGCAAATTCCAATATTTAACTGTGCACACACGGCAGTAGTATTTGAGAAAAAATACCTAAAGCTCCCTATTAAGAATTCAGATAAGCAGTTGTTTTCTATACTTAGCCAACAGCTTGGACAGCCAGCAGACAAAAAACGTGAAAACATTGCAGATCATGTTGAAGTACTGATCAAGCAATACTTACTCCACGAAGAATTTGGCGTAAACCTAATAGCCGAAAAGCTATCAATGAGTGCTCGCAGCTTGCAGCGTCACTTAACAAAGCATGACACAACCTTTCGTGAATTAGTTGATGATGTACGCTGTAATCTAGCACACCAATATTTAACAGAATCTAGCCTCAGTTTATCGAACATCTCAGATATCTTAAGCTTTTCTAATTACAGCGAGTTTACTCGCGCTTTTAAGCGCTGGTATGGCATTCCACCAAAAGATTATCGTAAGTCACACTCGAGCTAATGGCGCAAAAAGTTAAAAACGAGTCGTTTAAAGCTAAGTTTTCTGTTAACAATTTATATATATTGACTAGCTAGTTTCGCTAATTAGTGGTCGTGCAATGTTAAGAAGAGTGTTTATTACCGGTGCCAACAGTGGCATTGGGTTCGAATTGGCAAAGCAATATATTAGCCGTGGTGACGATGTCGCGTTATTTGACGTACATTTCAACGAACAAACAAAACAATCGTTAAGTGAGCTTGCTGATGATTACCAATACATTGAGTATTTTGCTACGCATATCTGCGATAATGAAGCACTGCAAACTCAAGTAAATAATGCAATCGCAGCGATAGGAAACCCTGATTTAGCTATTTTTAGCTGCAATATCAATGAGCAACTAAGTAAAGAAAATAGTATTGCTTGTCAGCACTTTGCAACACTAATTACGCCACACTTAAGCATGAATGGCCACCTAGCAATTACATCCCCCCTTATTGATGCAACTAAATTTACGCCAGAGCCAAACGCCTTGATTTTAGCCAAAAAGCTACGCAAGAAATTTAAGCCAAACAACATAAAAATCAGCTTAATTTGCTCAAGCAAAACATCTAAAGCCATAACAAACCCAGCCAATACTGCAAAACACATTTTGCGCAGCTTAGATAAACAAAAATTAATGGTGATCCTAAGCTTACAATCTAAACTAACCTATATCATGAGTCGTTACTTACCGAATTGGATAATGGGTTCTGTGATGGATCGCCTCATAAAACAACAATTAATAAGAACAACACGCTAAGGAATCCCCATGAACACACATGATAACCTAACGCAATTAATAGAGCATACTTGTCAGACTTATGCCGACCTTCCTGCCTATAACAGTGCAGGTAAAACACTCAGCTATGCCCAAGTTGAACAACAGTCTCGCTATTTGGCACAGTGGTTTCAACAACAAAGTGGTCTTGTTGCTGGAGACAGAATAGCCATTCAACTACCTAATATTGTTGATTACCCTATCGTTACCTATGCAGCATTTCGTGCAGGTTTAATCGTAGTCAATACCAACCCGCTTTATACTGCCCGTGAAATGCTACATCAGTTTAATGATGCAGATGTTAAAGCCATTGTTATTCTTGATGCTCTTGCCGATAAATTAGCAACGGTTATCAATGATACGTCGATCAAAACAGTTATTGTTGCAGCGGCTGTTGCTGAGCCAACATTGCAAGAGGGTCAATTTTCGTTAAACGAACTCATTCGCCAAGGTGAAAGACTCGCTCCTCTTGACGCTCATCAAGCAAGTCGTGACGATATTGCAGTTTTACAATACACCGGTGGTACCACAGGGGTTGCCAAAGCAGCGATGCTTAGTCATGGCAACATTTTAGCCAATGCCGAGCAAATGAATGAGCGCTTTGATGACATTTTAAAGCCCGGCCAAGAAACGGGTATTTGCCCGCTTCCGCTTTATCATATTTACGCCTTTACAGTGAATATGGTTGGCCTATTTGCCATGGGGCAATTTAACGTACTGATCCCAAATCCTCGTGATTTAGATGCGTTAGTAAAACAAATCGAACCATTTGAGATTAATTACTTTTCAGGTATTAACACCTTATTTATTGGCTTGTGTATGCACCCAGGGTTTAAAGCACTTAATTTTTCAAACCTAAAAATGACCGTTTCAGGGGGCGCAGCTTTAACACATGCTGCAGCTGATGCGTGGATGAACACCACAGGTTGTACAATCACAGAAGGCTACGGCTTATCAGAAACCTCGCCTGTTGCAACCTTAAACGACTTTAAAAAAGAAGAAATTGGCAGCATTGGCCGCCCACTCTCAAACACTACTGTGGAAATTTGGGATGAAAACGACGAGCCTGTTGCTGACGGTGAGTCTGGCGAAATTGTTGTTAAAGGCCCGCAGGTGATGATGGGTTATTGGCAGCGCCAAGATGAAACCGACAAATGTATGAAGCGAGGTTTTTTCAAAACCGGTGATGTGGGTCTAAAACTACCAAGTGGTAATTACAAAATTGTAGACCGTTTAAAAGACATGATTATTGTTTCTGGCTTTAACGTGTACCCTAACGAAGTTGAAAACGTACTTTGTCAGCACCCAGCTATCTGTGAAGCAGCCGTTATTGGTGCAAAAGATGAAAAAACCGGTGAGCGTGTCTGTGCCTACATTACTTTAAAAGAGCAGATTGATGAGCAACAGGTGAGTGACTATTGCCGCGAAAACTTAAGTGCTTACAAAGTGCCTAAATCAATCATTTTTATGGAACAATTGCCTAAATCGACGGTTGGCAAAATTCTACGTCGAGAATTACGCCAATAATAAAGCGATCGTTTTAGCCGCCTAACTGGTATAAAATAGTTATTAAATAAAGCATACCGTTAGGTATGCTTTTTAATTTAAGCGGTTTAAAGGTCATTATGGAAAAGTTTATTAATCACATTCAACTTGGTTACTTAGGTTTACTACCATTTTTAGGCTGCGTAGGTTGGCCACTTATTGCTGGAAGTAATGCCGTCAATTTAGACTTTTTCACTTTTTATAGCATCGCTATTTTAGCCTTTATGGCTGGCAATTTATGGCATGCAGGTCAGCAAACGCATGCTGATGCTATTAAAGCAATTATTCCTATCTTACCGATTGGCTTTTTAAGCTTTTTACCAGCAACTTGGACTCTAGTCTGGCTCGCAGCAAGTTTTTGGTTAGTGCTGTTATTTGAAAAAAGCTCACCGCAGTGGCAAACCTATCACGTTGATTATCAAAAAATGCGTTTTGTTTTAACGTCTGTGGTATTTGTATGCCACATATTTGTAATTGGCATGAATATCTATCCTGAGTAGCCCTTTTCTTGCGTTTGCGGTAACATCCGCGGCTCAGTTTTTTAAGGACTTGCTATGATAGATCAACTGCGCGCTAAACTAGACCACCTTGGCGAAAATTACGTAGAAAAAAACGCTCACTTTAAAATAAAAGTGATCCCGTTTTTTTGTGCGATTCACATTAAAAAAGATCATAAAAACCAAGGCAATTTAAAGCTATATTCAAATCAGTTGATTGAAATATTTTTAGCTACCATGTTCTTGTTATTCGGCTTAATGCTTTTTGACACAGACGCGGGTTTTACCCATGGTCCTATTCATATCGTTATTGCCGTATTGATTAGTTTTAACTTAATCTTTAAGCAAATAGCCATTGAAGGGCTTAAAACTCGCTTAGCCCTTTGCCCTGAAATCGCACAAGAAACAGCGCCAGCACAAGGCAAATAACAACATGTTTTTAGACCCTAGTTGGCGCATATTAACGGTTGGCGATGGTGATTTATCATTTTCACACTCTATTGCGCGTTATATAAAACCGGCCAAGCTTGTTGCTTCAACTTATGATGATGCAAACACCATAGAACAAAAATATGCCGACAATGCACTTAGCGCCTTGCGACTACTTAACATTGAAACACTCACCGAGTTTGATGTAACAAAGCCAGACTCGTGGCAGCGCTTAGATGGCGCTTGTTTTGATGTGGTTATTTTTCAATTTCCACTTATACCCGCGTTTAAAGGTGAAGCTGCATTTAAAGCAAATACCCAACAAGGTGGTATGAATGTTTTAAACCGTGCTTTGTTGCATCGCTACCTAGACTACGCAAGCCAGTTCGCATTAGATAAAAACGGCCCAATGCTCTGCTACATCACCTCTAAGGATGTAAAACCTTACCGCGAATGGAATATTGAAGGCAGCTTAAATCAAGGGCTAAACTGCCATTATCTAGGGCAAATGCCATTCGATATTAATTTATTCCCAGGCTATAAAATTCGCAATGTAGACCGCGATAAACACGTTAAAGACACCAGTGGCATTACCTATGTATTTAGCAAAAAAGCTGACAATAGCATTACTGTAAAGCTGACTTTACCCGCTTATTTAGGTGATAAACACTGTGCATTATGCCGCGTAGGCCCTTATATGGCTCAAGAAGATGAAGACAAACATTTGTTAAGCAAAAAACATAAACAAATGGAAAAGTTTGAACAGGATTGGCAAGCATGGCTTGCACAAAACAGCGAGGAGTAACCATGAACTTTGTGATTGTAGGTACCAATTTTATAAGCGATACACTACTGAGTGCAGCTAAACAAATTGAACAATTCTCCTTATATGGTGTGTGCTCTCGAGAGCAGCAAACAGGCGAGGCTTTCCTTGCAAAGCACGATGCTCAAAAGGCTAAGGTGTTTACCAATATTGAGCAAGTATGCGAAGACCCATTAGTCGATGCCGTCTACATTGCTGCGCCAAATAGCTTACACAAAGACTATGCTGTAATGTGTTTAAAAGCCGGTAAACATGTTTTAGGTGAAAAGCCTTCGGCTGCTAATAGTAAAGAACTTGAGGCCATCATTCAGGCGGCCAAAACACATCAACGCTTATACATGGAAGCGATGATGACCACCCATTTACCAAACTTCGCACGCTTAAAAAATGCAATTGCAAAGATTGGCACACCCCGCAAATATATTGGTCAATATAGTCAGTACTCATCACGTTACGATAAATATAAAAATGGCGAGCGACCAAATACTTTCTTGCCAGAATTTGCTAACGGTGCATTAGTCGATTTAGGTATCTATCCGCTGTATATTTTACTCGCATTATGGGGCGCGCCTCAGATTGTAAAAGCCAGCGGCGTGTTACTTGAGACCGGCGTTGATGGAGCTGGCGATGTATTATTAAATTACGCAGATAAGCAAGCGGTGATCAGCTATTCGAAAATCTCGCAAGGCGATAATTTTACTGAGATACAAGGTGAAAAAGGCCGTATTCGTATAGAAGCAGTCTCTTTATTAAAGCGTATGCAATACATAGGTAACGATGGCACGGTTGAAGAACTCTCTGAGCCATTTGATGAACACTTTATGCGCCATGAAGTAAGCCACTTTATTCAAGCAGCGAATGCCGGACAAATTGAGTCTTCAGTTAATACTCATACGCTGTCAAAACAAGTTATGGCGGTGCTTGATGAAGCGCGAAGCCAACTTGGCGTTGTGTACCCCGCCGACCAATAAATTTAATATTCAAGGGCAGTTGACACTGCCCTTGTCATTTTAAGCCTCTTTATTACAAGCTTAAATGATGACCTCTAATTAACTTACTCGTAATTTTTATTGAAATTAGATTTTTGTACTATGGTTAATAATATTTACTTTCAATGAGAAGGGTAATATTTTGACTATTCGCTTTTTACTCAGAGCTGTTTTCACAGCAACCATTGCCCTTGCAGCAGGCCTACTCCTCATTATTCTATTTTTGCAATCAGGCCAAGACGAAAGTATGGAGTCGGCCCAACAGCGTTATGAACTAAGTCATCTTGCTAAGTTTTCATCTTCAAACTCGATTCACCTTACAGAACTTGCTCGTCAACATGTTGTAACCTTAGATCCTCGCTATGAAGCTGAATACCATCAACTTGTTGATCAAATTCAAGGCAAAGCAGCTTGGCTAAATGGCGAAAAGAAAAGCTATGAACAGCGTTTAAGAGCGTTTAATGTAGCCGCTGATGATTTAGCCCTCTTGCAAAAATCTAACGACTTATCACTTAAATTAGTTGAAACAGAAGAAAAAGCATTTAGCTTGGTCAGTGATTTGCTTGGCCGAGATACCAATAACTTAACCCCTAGCGAGCATAAAAGGTGGGTGCAAGCTATCGAGCTTTTAACCAACGATGCTTACATGGCAGAAGTTGAGAAAATTCAGCAACCTGTGCAAGCGTTTTTAAGCTCTATTGAGAAAAAAAGTGCGGCTGAAGTCAAAGGAAATCACGACCGTGTGGTTACCTTGAGTTTAATTAGCACAGTTTTAGTCCTGACTATTATTGCTACCTTGATATTGTGTTACTGGCAATTAGAGAAAAAGGTAATTAAAGCAACCCATGCCTTGATTGCTGAAGCCAAGCGTATCTCTGAAGGGGATCTATCTCGTTATATTGACCACAAAGCCGATGACGAAATAGGCCAGCTTGCGAGCAGCTTTAATATTATGGTTGATAAGCTATCTCAGCTTCTTAAAGAGATACATGATCAATCAGAGCAAGCGCAAGTGGCAGCAAAAAGCCTAGATGAAATTTCACAGCAAGCTAAAACGCTAAATGATATTCAAAGCCAAGCGATTGAGGTGATTTCAAGCTCAGTCTATGAAAACTCAACGGCCGTTAAAGAAGTGTCTCAAAACTGTGCAGAAGCGGCAAGCAGTGCCACCGCAGCTAATCAGAAAACCCAAGAAGGTCTACAGGTTGTACAACAAGGAGTTAGCTCTGTTGAATCAGTGGCCGATACACTCACCAAATCACTAACAGACCTTAACCAACTCGAGTCCTCTGTGAATGAAGTCACGGTTATTTTAAGTGTTATCAGTAATATAGCCGAACAAACTAATTTATTGGCACTTAATGCCGCAATCGAAGCTGCGAGAGCAGGTGAACAAGGCCGAGGTTTTGCCGTTGTTGCTGATGAGGTAAGAACTTTGGCTAGTCGCACACAAAGCTCTACTCTTGAGATCCAAGATAAAATTGACTCATTACAATCTGCAACCAATGCTGTGACGCAGAGGATACGCTCTAGCGATAATCAAATTAAAGAAGCGGTGATAAACTCAGAAAAAGTGGGCCATATGCTCGATGAAATTAGCATACAAGCAAAAGCCATTTCTGATGCCAATATGACCATAGCTTCTGCATCTGAGCAGCAATCTCAAGTAACAGAAGAAATCGCCCAGCGTTTAAACGAAGTACAAGACACCAGTCGAAAGTCGCAGCAACAAACGCAAAGCATTTCGGACTCATCGAGTAAGCTGGCTAACTTGGCGAATAACTTAAACGGGCAAATTAATCGCTTTAAATTAAGCTAGTCGCTGATCAAGCTCAGCGACTAGCGATTAGTTTAAAATCGGTAAGTAACAGATGCACCGATAGTTTGCGGGTTAACCACTGCCACATAGCCTTGTGGGTAACGACCACTGACAGGTTCTTGTGAGGTATATGCTTCTTCATCTAAGGCGTTGTTGATGAAGGCACTTATCAACCATTGTTCAGTATCATAAGTCATCGATAAACGCGTAATGGTGTAATCACCTGCAACGCGCTCTTCTGTGTTTGTTAAGTCGCCATAAAACTCATCAACATAATTGGCACTTAAATTCACTTTTAGACTATCGGTAAACCAATGCGACAGACCTAAACTCGCCGTTAACTCCGGTGCAGAGTTTAAATCATTGCCAACGGCATCAGGAAAGGCTGATGATTCATCAATTTTAGTTTTCAATAAACCGAAACCGCCATGTAACTGCCACTGATCGCCCAACATGCTGTAAGCTTCAACTTCTAAACCATAGCTATGAGCATCTTCAATATTAGTGATTTTACGTGCTGAGCTAAGCGCTTGATAACCGTTGAAGTTATTGTAAAACACATTAGCACTGATATTCATGTCACCATTATTTAAAACGCTGCGCGAACCAATTTCATAGGTATTAACGGTTTCTTCGTCGTAGTAGTAATAATCTTCAGCAGTAAAATCGAGTGCGCCACCACCCGCGTTGTAGCCACGACGTGCACTAGCAAATAATGTCGTTTCGTCACTAATATCATATTGAATCGCGAGCTTTGGTAAACGAAGTGTGTGTGAATTATCAAGTTGCTCAACGAGCATATCACCACGAAATGCCATATTGAAATTACGTAATTGTTCTTCACGCTCAATACGCAGACCCGCTGTTAATGTTAATTCGCGGCTTAGGTTAAAGCTTGTTTCACCATAGACTGCGGTCGATTTACTGCTATCGTCGCCGTAATAGTTTGTTGCTCCCACACTTTCAAAGTCTTGGTCACGATCAAAGTAAGCAAGACCAATGAAGCCTGAGTAAAAATCATTGCTTAAACCAAAGTTAAGTTTAGAATCTACAGTGATATTACTCTCATCCATTGATACGTCAGATTCTGCGCTTTCAAGTGGCTCGTATGCTTCAAAGCCCCATTTGTAATCCATGTAAGCAACTAAAACATCTAACGATAAATCATCGTTAATCTTGTAATCAACATTTACTTGCGTGGTTTCAGATTCAGTATCCATAATACGTTGATATAGCGGCTCATAATCAAATGGCTCATCCGCTAAAAAGTATTTACGACCCGAATTACCTTCTTCACTGTAAGTTGAATAAGTTAGCTGTACAGCAAGATCTTCATTTGGTGTGTAAAGTAATTTAGCGCGTGTGCTGCTGGTATTTAGCTTGTTTAATTCACGATCAGTTGGATTTGTTTCGTATACCGGTGGATTCGAAAACGTTTCGCCATCAACATACTGAGTTGATAAACGAAATGCTAATACATCTTCAACTAACGCCCCTGATACCACTGCGGCAGTATCTAGGTAGCTATCTTGGTTACGATAACCGACACGTACTGCTCCTTCAAATTCTTGAGTAGGTGCTTTTGTTGTCATGTAGACAGCCCCCGCAATACTGTTACGACCATTACTGGTTGATTGCGGCCCTCGGTAAACTTCAATTTGTTCTACATCCCACAGACCCGTATCACCGGTTAAATCGGCTACAAACGGTTGGCTAACACCATCAATCAAGGTTGAAACACGAGCCTTTGAGCCACCACTAAATGAGTTAAAACCTGTTGCACCACCATTACCAGATACGCCTCGCATATCTGGCACCGAGCCTGTTAAAACTACAACGTTCGCCATTTCTGATAGTGCTTCAGATATCGACGCAAGTTGGCCGTTTTCTAAAAGCGACTTATCAACAACCGCCACTGACGACATGGTCTCTTTAAGTGACTTCTCTGTTTTTTCACCTGTAACAACAATGGTATCCATGGATTTTCGACTGCTTTGGTCGTCAGCCCATGCTGAGCCTTGCGTAACAAGTAATGATGTAAGCATAACTTTGGTGAGTGAATTAAGTTTAAATGCAGTAGCCAATGTCCTTTCCCCGTAAGAGATTATTAGAATTAAACAAATTAAGTTTGATAAAAAAGCGCTAGGAAATTAACACAAGCTTAATGATATTGCAATTGAGTTTAGTTATCATTTACAATGACATTTAACATCAACTACAACTATAATCTTATGCTCATTTTTACCGTTACCCTGCTTGTCGTTTTCGCTGTCAGTATTTTCTACTGCACCAGAAAGCAGCAGCGATTCTTAAAAAAACCAATTAAAAAACAATGGAGATTACTTTCAATTACGTTAACCGTTTGCGCACTAATACTTGCCCTTCAACAGTTTTCAACCACGGCAACCGTGTTCTTCATCATCTTTAGCATCATGCTAATGTTGATGCTGATCCCTTTTATTAGCCTGCTGCAAAGAAAAGGATAATTCATGACAAGCTCATCTAAACGCCAGCCGACTTGGTTAGGAAAAACCCTAGCAGGTACATTCTTAGGGCTGGCACTCTCATTTATTTTCGTTGCTTTTTTTGCTTGGTATGGCCCAGGAGGCATTGATGCTCGCGATAAAGTGCAATTTAACATGTGGATGATCACGCCTGTTTGGCTAACCATTTTTAGTTTTAGTTATTTATTCAACTCAGCAAAACAAGCGTGGCTTGTCCTTGGCAGCTTAACTGTGCTGCTTTATGGCGTGTTTTTTATGCTAAGGAGTGCATCATGAAAGTAAGATCGGATATTCTTCGCACCTATCAAGGTGTCCATACATGGACAGGCATCATTGCAGGTTTAGTGCTGTTTATTGGTTTTTATGCGGGCAGTTTGACCATGTTCAAACATGAAATACAGCAATGGGCAGCACCTATTCAAGCCCCTAAAGTCACCAGCTCTAATTATGACTACCAAACGCTAGTAGATACGGCAATTAATGAGCAAGGCGAACAACTTGCCAAAGGCTTTAACCTTGATTTACATACCCAAGATGCACCTCTTTCGTGGTATATCAAAGGCAATGCCCGAGGCATGGAGCTTGATAAACAACTTAACTTCGCACACCTAAATGCTGATGGCACTTTAAACGTCAGCGCACAAACCGAAAACGAACTTGCCGATTTAGTTGATTATTTACACCGTACAGCAGGCTTTATAGGCGAAATTGGTCATGACCAATCTGGTGTTTATATTCTTGGTATTGCCTGTATTTTGTATTTTTTAGCTTTGGTCTCTGGGGTAATAATTTTACTGCCGACATTAGTTAAAACCTTTTTTGCACTGCGAAAAGAAAAAGGGCCAAGTCGATTCTGGCTAGATAGCCATAACCTTATTGGTATCGCCAGTTTACCATTTCACTTAGTCATTGCATTTACTGTGGTGGTGTTTGCGTTTCATGATTTTATTTATGGTGGTTTAGCGCAATTTTATGATGGTAAGCCATTGTTTCAGCGCCCTGCACCTGCCGCGCAAAGTTTTCATATTGAAAACTTACCACGTATTAATGAGCAAGTACTCGCAGCGAAAAACTATGCTCCCGGCTATGAGCCTATCCACATTCGCTATAGTAATTTAAATTCGGCATCACCTTCTGCGGTGTTTATGATGAGTAACAATAATGCGGTAGTACGTGGCCCGGATACCGATTACTTATTTATGAACCCATACACGCTAGAAGTGGTTAACTCAAGCTACCCGCAAGGCGAAGATGCGGTGTGGGGTAACATGGTTGCCAGTATTTTCTCACTCCATTTTGGCACCTATGGTGGAGATTGGGGTCGTTGGGGCTACTTTATTATGGGGTTACTAGGCGCCTTCTTATTCTATTCAGGTAATCTACTGTGGATAGATAAACGCTTTAAAAAAGATCCCAATAAACGCAGTACCTTGTTTATGGCTAGGCTCACTATTGGTGTTTGTTTAGGGTCTATGATAGCCGTTGCTTTCACACTCGTTGCTGCCAAATGGCTACCTACTCTTGTGAGCAACACAAACTACGCAACCCTATACAGTTACTACGCAGCATTTTTTGCTTTTGTGATATATAGCTTCTTAAAGCCTGTACAAAAGGCAACCACTGCTGGCTTTTACATGCTAGCGAGCCTGTGTGCGTTGATGGTGTTATCTACACTTTTAAAACTTGCCTCAAGTGACGTTAATTCGCTTTTTTACTCAAGTTATATAGTCGACATTGTCGCTGCTGTATTTGCTGCTATTTTCTTTAAAATGGCCAAACGCCAGCAACAAAAACAGACCACGCAAAACATCATGCCAGCCTTTGAACAAGCAAGTCGAGCTTAAGCATTCTGAGTATGGGTATCAAAGCAATTTGATACCCATAATTTTGCTTTATCGAAAATCTGTGTCCGTTTAACGAAAAACATTTCTTCTCCAATAAAACATCAGTAGAATCGCCGCAAACTTGAGCTATTAACTTTCATAAGGACAGTGATGCAGCGCACCATTCCACCGTTTTTTATTGCTGTTATTTGCGTGCTTCTCGCAATGGTTACCATTCAATCTGGTGCCTCCGTTGCAAAGCAATTATTCCCTTTAATTGGCCCTGAAGGCACCACCGCACTGCGCTTAGGCTTTTCAGCTGCTATTTTGTGCCTTGTGTTTAAACCTTGGCGCGCATTTCCACCTATTGGGCAACGTATGCCTATCATCGTTTATGGCTTGAGTTTAGGTGGCATGAATATTCTGTTTTATTACGCGATTGAACGTATTCCTTTGGGGATAGGTGTTGCGCTAGAGTTTACTGGCCCCCTTGCGGTTGCTCTGCTTTCGTCACGTAAAAAACGCGACCTATTTTGGGTAGCCTGCGCCATTGCTGGCATTATTTTATTATTACCCGATATGAAAGGCGAAGACAGCCTCGACCCTGTAGGTGTTATTTTAGCCCTGGCGGCGGGTGCCTGTTGGGCGTTTTATATATTGTTTGGTAAAAAGACCGGAAACCAAGGCTCAGGCGGAATGACCGTTGCCATGGGAATGAGCGTCGCCGCGATTGTACTTGTGCCTTATGGTGCTGCTTCTCAAGGCGCTGCACTATTGAGTTGGGAAGTGTTACCGCTCGGTATTTTAGTGGCAGTCATGTCAAGTGCACTGCCCTATACCTTAGAAATGGTGGCACTACGCAATATGCCAGCGCAAGGCTTCAGCATTATGATGAGCCTAGAGCCAGCCATTGCAGCACTGGCTGGCTTTATAATCCTAGGTGAATTTTTAAGCCTGTGGCAATGGTTAGCTATTTTATTAGTGATTACCGCTTCGGTTGGCAGCTCAATGTCGAGTAATTCTGAGGATCAGAAAAGTCAGAAAAACAGCTAATTTAACATTAAATATGCATTTTTTAGTACTTAAAGATTAAGTTTCAGACTTAAAAACAGCTTTTATCGGCATTCGTAAAGTGAGGGTTCTCACTATAATGCTCACTATTAATACAAAGTGGTCTTATCTCTTTGTGTCGGAATAAACCTAATAGTGGGATTTACTTATGTCGATAAAAACTAACTTGTTACTTTCAAGCCTTGCAGTTGCAAGTACACTCGCTGCATCAAATGCTGTGGCAGCAAGCTGTCAGGGCGAAATTTTTGCAATGAACTCAGGCCGTGGTGAAACCGGTGTTGTATTTAGCCTTGACGAGCAAAACAAATCGGCTACGGCACATTCAATCGCCCAGTTTAGTTCTGCTGCGATTGCTTATGATGCCTCAACAAACCGTACTTATTATGCTTCATCACCTATTCCGCTACAGTACAAAGTTGATGTTAGTCACCTTGATGTTAGTGATGAGCAGTATTCTCACCTACCTATTCGTGCCGATAAATTCAAATATAGTCGCTTAGCCTATTTAGATCATGCAACAGGTGAACATGTTGTGGTTGGTACAACTAAATCTGTAATTGGTATGACCTATGATGCAAGCTCTGATTCACTACTTGCAGTTAGTTTTACCAAGCTATATAGCATTAATAAAAACACTGGCGAAGCAACTGTACTTGCAGATTTTAGCGACATTGATGGCTTAAGCCGCGCTGATTTAGTCGTTAAAAATGGCGAGCTTTTGCTAATAACCACAACCTCAGTTTACAGTATTGACCGCACAAGCTTTGCGGCTACCGAGCTTTCAAAACATGAGCTAATCGCGGTAGGTGGTGCGACAGTTAATAACAATGGCGACCTTGTGATCAGCCGCTCTGTCATCAATGACCATGGCGATAAAAACGAATCTAAGCTATACCGTTTAGATCCGTACTCAGGCGAAACCTGCCTTGTAGCAACACTACCAGTTCGCATTAACGACTTAACGACCAATACGCAAAATGCTGTAGCATGTGATGTAGAGCCTAGCTGCTCATTACCGAGTGAACTAATCCCTTACTATTCAGAAGCAGTGATTAAACAGCTAGATAGCAACTGGAAAAGTTATGACTTTGGTGATCAAGAATTTACCGCACCAGCTGTATTTACCTCTGCGCCAACATTTAATGGTAAACACGGTGGTACAAACCGTTTAACTGACGTATCACCAACGGGATATTCTGTATCTTTCCAAGAGTGGCAATATCTGCAAGACGGCCAAGGTCACCCTAATATTGAGTCGTTTGACTTCTTAACAATGGACGAAGGTCGCTACACAATGAGCGATGGTACTATCGTTGAAATTGGCAGCTTTATTTTAAACGATACTAAAGCTTATAAAGCGGTAGAATTTAGCGAAGCATTTACAGCAAAACCACATATATTCTTGCAAACACAAACTTTTAATGGCCCTCATACAGTTTATACGCGCGTTGCAGGCTTAAATAATGCAGGTTTTAGTGCCGCATTTTATGAGCAAGATACTCTAAATGAAGGCCACCGTAATGAACGTGTTGCTTACTTTGCGATTCTTCCTGGCTCAGGTACAACGGGTACTCTAGAAACTCGTGCAGGTAATAAGCAATACAGCTTACACCAAGCTGATATAGATCATAACGGGGGCCAAATTGGCGATCATTTCTACCTGATACACGAAGAGCAATCTTTAGATGCTGAGGTAGTTCACACTAAAGAGCGAGTACAAGTAATGGATATCGAGGAAGTGAGCCTTGCTCAATCTATTACAAGTAGAGGTCCAGATAACTTTAGTATCCGCAGAAAATAAATACTCCTAAATCTAGGCGCCTTAGGGCCAATGCCAGTCAGTTAAGCTGACTGGCATTTCTTTTTTTATGTGGGTACTTTGATGGCTTAGGCTTTATCGCTCTTGGGTATCGCCTATCTTCTCTTCTAGGTGGCAGTTTAAATAGTCTCAGCGTACCTAACAGATG